>DATNQB010000017.1 GCA_036702875.1 Oculatellaceae cyanobacterium
GCACATCATCTGAGTTTGCTCAGGAAATGTCATTTGCTTGACTTGTTGCAGGATTTCTTCTGCAAACTGCATACTGGCTGCGCCAGGAGCCGCAACCGTCACGGTCTTACCCATCTCCAAGAAAGCGAACCATGTCCATGCCAGTTGATCTTCGGCGCTAAGTTGGTTGAATCGAGCAGTTAGAGCTGGCACGGCATCAGCCGACAGTGTGTTGGGGAAAATGCCACGGGCGGAGTCGATAGTAATTGCCATATAGAGGATTACCTCACTAAGTTTTCAACTGACCCAACGTGGAGCAATAAACTCAACTTACAGTTCTGCTCCCCAACCAACTTATCATAAATCTTTACAAAAGTTAAAATATGTTTACATAATCCGGTACAACTTGGCGCAAACCTTCTGTTTGTGCAACCAGGGGCAACCAGTAGTTAAAGTCGTTGCCCTGTATAAATTTCAGCATTTATCTGTTTCTGATAAGTGTCAGCAGTTTTTACACCCAGTTGATAAGTTATTTCAATGTTTTATTTAAAGTAGATTTGACATTTTAAGAGGAGTACTGTATATAGTACTTTACTATAGTAAAGTACTAAGTAGTGAATGGGTACTTTACTAGCTGTAAGACTATGGCGACCAATAACAAACCTGTGAGTGTATACTTACCCAAAGATTTAGAGCAGTATCTTACTGAGTATTGCACTGAGTACAGTATTACTCGTAAGGATAAAATGGGTCAGGTTTCTCCGGCTTGGGGTACGGCTATTGTAGAAATCCTCAAACATTACTTTACTGGGGATAAGCAAAGTAATATACCTGGTGACGTACTAAGTACTTTACCTGATGACTATATACAATCTATCAAGGAAGAAATTCGATTAGATTTAATTCCTGAGTTTAAGGAAATCCTCAAACTAGATCTACAGCAGCTACAAAGCAGGGTTGAGGAATTAGAGAAAAGGGTGATCGCGCAAGGAGCAGAGGAAGTAGAAGTAGATACACAGCCAGTAGTCGAAGCAGTTCCCGAAGTTTTGGCGGCAGAGGAGGAAGCGGCACAAAAATTAGAATCTTTGGTAGTTGAGGTAGATGCACCAAAAACCCTGGAAGCATTAATAGAGGTAGACAAAACAGCGATGGCTGAAAATCTAGAACCTGCAATCTCGTCTGAGCCAACAGTAAATAAAAATGCCGTGAGTTTTGCTAGTAAATCAGTAAAATTCAACGAAGGTTTGACTGGTGCTGCTCTTGCTCAAAGACTAGGCAGAGACGCTGGCGGCATCGTCAAACATCATAAAAAAGGTGATTTGGCCCAATGGAGCCAAAGTTTAGATCCTGACAGCATCGCTTGGGAACGAAGACAAAAACTTTATTTTCCAGTGGACAATGTGAAATAGTTTTTTAGAAGTAACCAATTGAGCGTAGAGTCACGTAAGGGATTACAAAATGTATCCTCACTGTGTCTGCGCCGCATACTCTCTTCACTGATAGCGATTTGTTCGCGCCTGCTATATCCAATTATCAATGATTGTATAAACCCGTTAACCGTTTCCCCCACTTTTTCACCAAAAAAGCTGCGACTTCTACCATCTCTGGCTCAAAGGTTTGAACATAATCCAGTACCCAAGGGGATAATTGCTCTTGTTGCAGGGTTGCCAATATTAGATCGGGATCGTCTTCTTGCGATAACCTTTCTAAAAGGATGGACTGAAAGGTTGCTAACTCATCACACATTATGCGCTCTCCTTTACTAGTTGTTTAATTCGCGCGAAATCTTGTCTAAATGCTTTAAAGTCAGCTTCGGTGTACAGGGTATGACCGATGCGCTCAAAGATCACAGCTTCAACATTAGGGCAGCGATGAAGCACGAGTGCTAGTAACTCAAACACCGCTTCTGGCACGGTATCATCGTGTGTATCGCGTCGAATAAGTTTGGTTTGTTGCCCCTTTGAGGTCATACTCCAGGAACCGCCGGAAACGTGCAGTTCTCGCACCCGATGCAAGGGATAGGATTTTAATAATTGCTCCGCAGACTGTTGAAAATTGTGCAGTTGACAGTACAAATTGTGTAAATCTAGCACGAAAAAACCATTTACAGGTTCTAGTAATTGAGCGATAAACTCTCCCTGCTGCAACACATCCTGCAATCCAAATGCAAATGCTAAATTTTCCAATCCTATAGGAACATTTGCTGTGTCTGACAAACGTTTGAGACTATCACGCCCTAGTTGTAAAGTTTCAGAAGTCAGGGGTAATGGAAAGGGTGCACTTTGATAAAAATCTCCTGCTGCCATCCAGCCAAAATGCTCAGAAATGTGGCGATAGCGATAGTTCAGGCATTCTTGTTGCAAGAGTTTGAGCCAACGGGTTTGGCGTTCACCTCTTTGTCCTGAGAGCAGCGAGTAACTGACACCATGCCCAATTAGGCGATCGCGTTTTGAGTAAAACTTCAGCAGTTTTTCAACCCAAGTCGGTTTTGCTTTTACCCCCCAACCCATGTCAAAACTCCACTCAAGTATTTCCACTTCCCCAGACTCAAATAAAGGTTGGGTAGCTTGAAAAAAATTAGACTCCATCATTAATGAGAGTCCAACCAAAGGAGTACGGCGCTTCAATTTAAACATGGCTAGTTATTTAGGCAACTCTTTAATTAAAGAGCGGTTGAGAGCATGATTCAGCATTCGGTACGCGATCGCATATGGAGCGTGAAACCTACGGCGATTAACCCATCCCGCAGGCAGGACAAGGCTCAATTGGTGCTTGTTGCTGTGGAGTGGGAGAGGAAGCTTCTAGCAATTTATCTTCGATTGCTGGTTCATCCGTAAGGCTTGTAGCGTCTTTTAGCTGTAAAGAGTCTTTCTCTTCATTCAGTGAAGAGATTGCTGGTTCATCCTGCAACTTTTGCTTGTCAAATTGCACTCTCAAGTCTACTGACTGTGCTTTACTTGCCATTCCAAAACTCAAAGCACTTAGCAGCCCGATCAAGGTAGAAATCATTAGGCCAAACTTCTTAAACATGGGGATTTTTTAGGTAAAAGTTGTCTAGTTCTATTACGCCCAGTCTAAATACAAACCCAGAGTAAGTCATTACCGAAAACTGCAAACTTTAGGAAGTTCAGACCTTGATACAGCCACAGAGCCAAGCGGAGCTAATGCTCAAATTGATTTACCAAGTGAATTACTTGATAAATTACTAAATAATGAAAAACAGGCTGGAGTTGATCAGTCTGGTGAATTACTGGCAGCAGCACAGTTAGCTAAATTATTCGGAGTTAGCGATCGCGCCGTTAGTATTGCTGCTTCCCAGGATCACGAATACTTTAAGGAATGGTCTGCCAAAAAGGGAAAGGGAACATGGGATTTTCAAGCTTTAAACCCTGGCAGTAAAAAAGTTAACGGGACTTAAACAATAGATTAACTTAGGGCGAATAAGCCCTTAAATACATTTACGAATGCTTTATCAGCTTTTAGAACAGCTATATCTTATCGATTTGTTGGTTGGCTACAGGAGAATAGGGACGTATTTGCCTCGCATAAGCGCCAACTTGGGGCTTGTTTGGGCTTGAACTTTGTTCAAGTCCCGCTAGTTGCGTAAGTTCTGTAATATAGCAACCGCCTTGACGCTTAAGGCATTTTTTATGACTAAAACCCTTAGTAGCAAAGCATTTAAAAAAAGCTAATTGCTAAAAGCTAACTGCTAATTGCTATAGATAAATTATCTGCACAGGCATCTTAAATTAATGCTTACCCAGAATTATGCTTGTGATGATTAAGAACTGGTGACTGGGAATGAAAAAAACAATTGAAATATTTAGCAATATTTGCAATTTTAGCTTTAGTAATCAGTGAAAATAAAATTGAATATGGGTGTATGTAGTAAAAACTACCTTTTTTATCAAAATGATTGATTTTTTTGTTGAATAGCTAAAGTTTTGTTAATGATTATTGACATTAGATAGCAACAAAATGTAGTTTATATAAGGTTTATCGCTACTTTGATTTAATAACAAGAGCGTAAATTTCCGGTTTGTAAGGAATAGTTGATGGGATCTGTGAGCAATAAAATCTTATTTAGTGCTGGTGCTGCTGTAGTTGCACTGACAAGTTTAGCAGTTGATACTGTGCAGCAAATGCCAAAAGCGATCGCACAGCGTGTAGATCAACAGGCGATCGCACATCATACTCCTAGCCATCGGGTGCAAGGTGAACTCGCTCAAGCTCAAACTCTCAAAATCGCTTTCCCTAATCGCGGTGAAGCAACAGAAGCACAACGCAAAGCTGACGCTGTTGCTAATTTTCTCTCACAACAACTGAAAATGCCTGTGGAGGCAGTAGTCTCAGATGAAACTGCTGCGGTGGAAGCTTTGAGGGCTAATCGTGTAGACGTAGCGTTTCTTAGCAGCCGTCCCGCCCTTAAAGCTCAACAATTAGCTGGTGCGCGTTTGGCTTTAGCAGAAGTACGTCCTGGTTAC
The DNA here is from genome assembly GCA_036702875.1 of Oculatellaceae cyanobacterium. Lineage (GTDB taxonomy): Bacteria > Cyanobacteriota > Cyanobacteriia > Cyanobacteriales > PCC-9333 > Crinalium. The sequence goes on from DATNQB010000017.1 coordinate 4,464, forward strand.
TCTGGCGGGCATACTTATAGATCTGTAATGGTGGTGCGTAAAAATAGCCCGTTACGCACTCAGGCAACACCGAAAGCAACGCTGGCACAACTGCGTGGTAAAAGAATGGCGTTTGCTTCTAAAACTTCGGGTTCAGGATATATTGTTCCAACAGGACAGTTTGTAGGATTTGGATTTGTACCTAATCCAGACCGCTATCGAAATTTCTTTAAGCAGGTTACTTATGGTGATGGTTACAGCAGTGCCTTAAAAGCTGTGCTACGCGGTCAAGCTGATGTTGGCGCTGTGTCAGAATATGCTTTGGGTGAACCGTATATCACTAAAGCAGAAGCCAGCCAGTTAAGAGTTCTCTACTATGTCGGTGGTGTACCTGCTCATGGTATTGCTATTGATAATGATGTTTCAGCTACTACACGGAACAAGATTGTTCAGGCAATGTTGAAATTAAATCAGCCTGCTAACAATAAACTACTGAAAGATCTCACAAATGCTACTAAGTTGGTGTCAATTAACCACGATCAGCATTTAGCGCGGATGCGTAGCGCGTTGAAACAAGCCAAGATTGCTCCTTAAGTTACCAATGCAATCTGCAATTGAGTGTGAAAAATTGGAGACAGCTTATGCTGTCTCTCTTGGTCGTCCGATACTAAACCAGATTAATTGCACAATTAATCCAGGGGAGTTTGTTTGTTTATTAGGGCTAAATGGTGCGGGTAAGTCTACCTTATTAAGGGCGATGATTGGCTTAGTACCACTAAAGCAGGGAGTTATTCGCATTAATGGTGTGACAATGACTCCCCGCAGTCTTACTCAAACTCGCCGAGATTTGGGAATGTTGTTTCAGGGAGGAGGGTTGATTCGTCAACTTCCTGCCATAGAAAATGTCTTGTGTGGACGTTTGGGTGAGTTACCGACCTGGAAAACTTTTTGGGGTTTTCCTAAACAGGATCGACGTTTGGCGATTGATTTATTGACTCGTTTAGGATTGCAGGATCAGATTTATCAGAAAACGGGTCAATTAAGTGGTGGACAACAACAACGAGTTGCGATCGCACGCGCCTTAATCCAATCTCCTAAAATCTTGTTAGCTGATGAACCAATTACAGGTTTAGATGTAATGGCAGCTAGACAAGTAATGGATATTTTATCAAAGCTGCATCAAGAACAAGGTATGACTGTTGTAGTGGTGTTGCACGATTTAGCTTTAGCTGCTGCTTATGCTGAACGTGCGATTATTCTTGATGCTGGTCGGGTAGTATATGACGGAAATTGCGATCGCCTACACGATCAATTTTCCCAAGTGTTAATTCATTAGGGGTAACTTTTAAATTTGCCCCTAGTTTTTGTAGCTAATTAATAGACCTCTTGCAGAAGTCAAATTGTAGATAATTAACCACAGATGCACACAGATCAACACAGATGAAATCACAAATTTTTGCAAGCAGTCTAATAATTAAAAAGCTATAGGCTTAAGGCTAAATTTATGAATTGGTTTTTTAATCAAAAACTTAAAATTAAAAACTCACAATTATTACAAATTTATACTTGGCTTAGTCGCTTAGTAATACTATTTATTATAATTGCCGTCTATACTTGGGCATTACAAGGCTTAAAAGTTGACGTTGCTTTGCTCAAAGATAGTTGGCCTTATGTTACAGATTTTATCTCACGTCTGTGGCCACCCAATTTAGAAGTTATTGATCTAGCCATCGAAGCTTTAATTGAAACAGTACAAATGTCTTTATGGGGAACTACAATCGGGGCAATTATTTCTTTACCTATTGCTGTTTGTTCCGCCCATAACTTAGCTCCTCTTTGGCTACGCTGGGTAGCTAGTTTTTTACAAAATGCTGTCCGGTCTATCCCATCAATTATATTAGGGTTAATTTTTGTAGCTGCTACTGGACTCGGCGCACCAGCAGGAACTTTAGCTTTAGGTATCTATACGATCGGTTATCTGGCGAAGTTTTATCAAGAAGCGATCGAATCAGTAGATCCACGCTCAATAGAATCTTTAGAAGTTAGCGGTGCATCTTGGATACAAGTTGCTCAATACGGCATTTTTCCTCAAGTTATACCATTAGGACTCGGCTACACATTGTATATGTTTGAATACAATATTCGCGCTGCTTCTGTACTAGGTGTAGTAGGTGCGGGTGGTATTGGTTTTGAGTTAGTTAATTATATTCGTGGCTTTGAGTACACCAAAGCAACCACTATGATGCTGGTATTGTTGGTTGTTGTCACGATTATTGATGCTTTAAGTAGTCAACTACGTTCAAAGTTGGAGAAAATTTAGAAAAGAGTAATCAGTAAGCAGTGAAATAGCTGCTTAATTCCAGCTTATTACAAAAATACTAACAATACTAATAGCGTAACAATACAGTAATTAGCGTTAGTTATATGTATGCGATCGCGCCAACATCTTGATCGCTAGTTATTTTGGCGTAAGCCTTACCTAATAAACTAAGGTAGTAACCTGTTGCTGATTATGTTCAGCAGATTTTTGAATAATTTTAGCAGTAGGTTGAGATACTGTTTGATTCGGAAAATGTTTGTCGATAATATCAGGGATTTCTTCAGCGCCAATACGGGTATAGCGAGTTTTATCTGGCATAACAATGTTAGGGCCAGCTTTGCATTGCTTCATACATCCGGTTCCCTTAATTGTCACTTGGTCATCTAAACCGCGATCGCGTAAACTCTCTGCTAGTGCCTGACAAACTGCTTTACCGCCACGCTTCATACAATCTGACTTTTGGCATACCAAAATCGGAGCCTTTGTTTTAGCAGGCGCAGATACTTTAGCATTTAAATCTACTACAGTTGGGCGATTAGTCTCGCAATTATTGGGAGTAACGGGTTTGACTTGAGATGCTTTGAGCTTGAGTTTGCCTGTTTTGAGATCAACTTTTTTCTCACCAGTAATTTTAAACCAAGTACCAGGAGCTAAATCCCATCTCAATCTGGCTTTTAAATCTTTAGATAGTTTAATAGACTGTTCGCCTTCTGTAGTCCCCAATCTCAGGCGTTTGAGTTTGTAGCCGTCCTCGATTTCAAACCCCAGAAACCGCCCTTCAATAGTAAATGTTGATGCCTCAGTATGCTTACTCATTTTTTTCTTTGCCCTTGGTGAGATTACAAGCTAATTTGTGAAATTTTGAATTTTAAATTTTTTGTGAACCTACGCTGCTGATACCTCTAGAGGCTCCAGCAACGTTCCAACCAGAGAGTTAACTCCCGACGAGAAGCTGTCAGTTGTCTGGCTACGCTCCAAAGTTGTATGGCTGCTACAGAGTTTTGAACTTGCACTCGCAATGGCTGGTTAGTTGCACAACTGCAAGGAATATCTAGTTGTTGTAAGCGCAGATATACCAGCCAACGGTCTGCAAGGGATATATCGACAACCTTTCCTGCTTCTGGTTCTAAATTTAATGGATTCATTTGCTCCCACAAATGCGACTTATTTGCAATTAGTGTAATACTTTTTTGGGTAATTTCTCAACCTATTGGCAATATATAGCAGTTAGCAGCTAGCTCTTGGCAGTTAGCTTTTTGTCTTTTCCCTACCTATAGCCTCTATTGCTTAATGATAATTCCATGCAAAATATTCTCACTCAGTACAAGTACCGATTTTGGTCAAAATTCTGAAAAAAGTCTGAATATAGTGCTCAATCAGGCTCAATACTGCTGGGAACCCCTAGAATTGTGTTAGCTTGACCAACTTGGCAAGCTAACTGCCGAAGAGAGAAGAGAACTATGTCTGAAACACAAAGCGTATTACAGTCGTTTGGTGAGGTTTATGATAATCCGGTGTTGTTAGACAAAAGTGTCACAGCACCCGTCTGCGAAGGCTTGAACATTGCTCTAGCGAGTTTTCAGGCTCTATACCTGCAATATCAAAAGCACCATTTTGTGGTTGAAGGTGCTGAGTTTTACCAATTACATGAATTTTTTGAAACCAGCTACGAAGATGTTCAGGGTCATGTTCATGAAATTGGTGAACGCTTAAATGGTTTAGGTGGTGTACCAGTAGCTAGCTTTAACAGATTGGCTCAAATGTGCTGCTTTACGCCAGAAGAGGATGGTGTTTATGGATGTCGTGCAATGGTGGAACACGATTTAACAGCCGAACAAGCGTTAATTGGGCTTATTCGCCGTCAAGCAGGACAAGCTGAAAGTTTAGGCGATCGCGGTACTCGATATCTGTATGAACAAATTCTGTTGAAAACTGAGGAAAGAGCTTATCATTTAGCTCACTTCCTTGCTAAAGACAGCTTAACTCTGGGTTTTGTACAGGCAGCTAATAATTAAAGGGGTTAGCGATTAGCAAATAAATTCCTGCTCTTCTTTTATTCTGAGTTGCACCAACTGTTAGCATGAGGCTCCGCCTCGCAAGGTTCGTACCCAGGTTCAACCTGGGTACGAGGTTAAAAAAGCTGTAGTAGCTCTGCGCCGTGGCGAGTTCATGCCGTCAGGCTTTAGCCTAAGCTGATAGCTGACTGCTATATATGCTAATTAAAAAATTTTTCAACACAACGAGCAAAAATTTCTACCCCCATCAAGAGCGCTGTTTCATCAAAATTAAATCGGGGATGATGGTGAGGATAAGCTAAATTTTTTTCTGTATTTGCAGAACCTAAAAAGAAATAGCACCCAGGAACAGCTTGCAAAAAGAAAGACATATCCTCGCCGCCCATAGTTTGACACTCAGGTACTATTCCCACCGGAGTTTCAACAACGTCTGCTGTTACAGAACGCACTAAATCTGCAATCTGAGCATCATTAATTACAGGTGGATATAAACTGTAGTAATTTAACTCGTAATTTGCGCCGTAACTCTGACAAATTCCTGTAATTATTTGTTCAATTCTTTTTTTGAAATATCCATCTAATGATGGATTAAAATACCGCACAGTTCCACTCATCCGTGCTGTATCTGCAATTACGTTGTGTGCTGTTCCTGCATGGAGTTCACCGACAGTTACAACAGCCGATTCAATTGGATCAATATTACGTGCCACAATTGTTTGTAAAGCATTGACAATTTGAGCAGCAACTACAATTGAATCAACGGTTTGATGAGGCATGGCACCATGCCCACCTTTACCTAATATTGTGCAGTTAAATAGTTCAACTGCTGCCATTAATGCCCCAGCGCGTACACCAACTGTACCCAGTGGCAGATTATTCCACAAATGCAATCCAATAATGGCATCGACATCTGGATTTTGCAAAACACCAGCTTCAATCATTGGTTTTGCACCACCAGGGCCTTCTTCGGCTGGTTGGAAGATAATTTTGACAGTACCCGCAAACTGCTCTTGATGCTGGGATAGGTAATATGCAGTTGCTAGTGCGATCGCAGTATGTCCATCATGACCGCAAGCGTGCATTAATCCATCATGCAGCGATTTATAAGGTACATCATTTTCTTCTTGAATTGGCAAGGCATCCATATCTGCCCGAATTGCCAATACTTTGAGATTTTCGGTGGCTGAAGTTGGTTTTGTGCCTTTTATAATGGCAACAATTCCAGTTTTAGCAATCTCAGTTTGATGATTAATACCCCATTCTTGCAGCTTTTGTGTAATAAATTTAGCGGTTAGTTCTTCTCGAAAACCCAGTTCAGGACGTTGATGTAAATATCTACGCCACTCGATAATTTGTGGTTGCAACGTTTGGATTGCTGGTCTAATTCGAGTGATATCTACAGGCAGAGGACTTAAAGTAGTAGAAGCCATTTTGGTCACTATTTCAAAATTAATTTAGCGGAAAATATCAGATGCTTAAATAGGTAGTAATTGTTCTAAATCTAAATCTGATGCAACTTTTGTTAATAGGTTCAAATCAGTAGGATTGGTCAAATAAGGTAAACAGCCTAAAACCGGAATGTTTGTAAGTGACTCAATTAAATCAGTAGGTGTCCAATTAGCAATTTCTTGATCTGAACGTGGCTGGTTACAGTTAAGGACAATACCTTTGAGATGGATGTTTGACTGACGGGCAAGAGCAACATTGGCTACAGCTTGCGCGATCGCACCTAGTTTAACTGGTACTACTAACACAGTTGGCAACCGCCAATCAGAAGCTAAATCAGCAACAGTTAGTTCATGGGTAACAGGTGAACCTAGTCCCCCTAATGCTTCTATTAGCACAAAATCTCGCTGTTCGCGCAGATGAGCAAATGCTTGCCAAACGCTTGCTAAATCTACTATACGTCCTTCTTTTTCTGCTGCTAACGGCGGGGCTAAAGGTGCTTGGAAGTACAACGGAGTAATTGATTCTGGGGATTGATCTAGAGAAAACAACTGGGTGTACAATTCGCGATCGCCTGTACCTGCCTGAATTGGTTTCATTACCCCTAAACTTCTGCTTGGACAATACTTCTGCCAATAAGCTATCAAAGCAGTTGTGAGGACTGTCTTGCCAATTTCTGTATCAGTACCAGTAATTAATAGTGCGTTCAAGGTTTTATATATGATTAAGTAGCTAGATTTGAGCAGTTAGCAGTCAGCTTTTTTATTTTATAAGGTCTGTATAAATTTCACCCCTTTCTCCTCCCTCCTCCCGCCTCCCTCTTTTCAAAACAGGTCTACTGATTACCAATACTTACATCCAGATTAAATGTAGTTGGATCAGAAGCACTCACCTCAATTTGATACTGACCATCACTAGGCAGTTGACCATTCCACGCTAAAACCCCAGAAGCATTCTCTAGCGGTTGACCATTAGGAGCGCGAATTTCCAAAGTAGCACTACTCTGTCCAAGATTTACACTCATTATTTGACCTTGTTGAGCATTGACTAGGTAACGCTTACTTTGCTGCGGACTGGTTATAAGACCTGGAACCCTAGCTGTATTTTGACCTGCTGGAAAATTGATTGCTTCAGCGCCAACATCACTACCTACAGAACTAAGACTTTCGCTAGGACTGGGAACAGGTGTTAATGTCGGTGTCGCTGTAGGTGTTGGGCTAGGAGCCAATACTTCAGACAAACTAATATTTAACTGATAGTTGCTGTCATCCAATCCTTTGATGGGTTTAAGTTGAATTTGATAGTCACCAGAATAAGGGAGTGTGCCTTTCCATCCTCTTACCCGCCTGGCGCTGTTATCAATCGGGTTTTGATCAGGCCCTAATATAGTCATTAACACGCCTTCATCGCTTAGGGATGCGTCTAACTGTTGCCCTTGCTGTGCGCTAATTATGTAATTAACAGTGGCATTTTCTTTTAGGGTTCCCTCTTTAGAAATCGTTCCACCCGTAGATATATCTAGCTTTTGACTGTAGTTACTAGGACTAGCCGCTGGTGTGGGTGTCGGCGTTTCTGAGGGTGTAGGTATTTCAGTAGGAAAAACTGTTGGTGGTGTAGCTACTGGGGACGAGGAACGACTATGAAGGATAGTACTAACCAACGCCCAAGATCCAAATCCAGCTAAAATTGCCAAACCAATTCCAACTGGAATGATTGCCCAAGGATCATCCCAAAAAGAACTTCTCGGTTCAGATATTACTGGTTCCTGTCTACTATAACGCCTGTAGTTGGAAGCAATTGGTTCTGGGGGTCTTCCGACAGCGATCGTTCGCATTTGCGAAACTTGATTATCTGGGGGTTGAGGGTTACGGGTTGGCGGTTGTGGGTTAGCAATTGGCGGTTGGGGATTGGGGTTAGGATTAGTTAATAATTTCAGTGCTTGAATTACTTCCCCAGCAGATTGAAAGCGATCGCCTGGTCGATAACTTAACATCCGATTCAATACTTGGGCAAACCCATCATTCACACTTACCCACTTTTGCCATTGCCAACTAAGCTGGATATCATCAAATAATTCTTGTGGTTCTTTCCCTGTCAGCAGCACGATACAAGTTACTGCTAAAGAGTACAAATCACTATTTGGGTAAGATCTACCTGTTTGGATTTGCTCACTAGGGGCGTAACCAGGCTTACCTACTGTGGTGACAGGCGTTGCTGTTGGCGATAATTGAAACTTAGTTGCAAGTTCCTTAACTACCCCAAAGTCAATTAATACAGGTAAGTTATCACTTTCGCGCCAAATAATATTGTCTGGCGAGATATCTCTATGAATAATCCCTTTAACGTGAATATGCACTAACACAGGCAGTAGTTGCAACAGAAATTGCCAAACTTCTGTTTCCGAAAAAGTCGCCCCAGCAGCCTTACGCTCATCTAACAGCGTGCGATAAGTTTTTCCTGCTACATAATCCTGCACTAGAAACAAACGCTCATTTTCTTCAAACGTCGCCCTAAACTGTGGCACTTGTGGGTGCTGAATTTGATAGAGAGTTGCTGCTTCGCGCTGGAACAGTTCCTTTGACTTTTCTAGGACATAATCTGATTCGTGAGGGGGAATTAATTCTTTCAAAGCACAAGGTTCATTAAAACGCCCCTGATCCTCTGCGAGATAAGTGCGACCAAACCCTCCCTGCCCCAAAATACTCAGCAAGCGGTAGCGGTTTTGCAGAATTGTTTCTGTGGCAATCGGTGGCTGCATAAACTGTTTTTATTGAGAATACATCTAAGGGAGGATTAATTTCACTACCTATTCTGACCTCCACCCTAGCTTTTTTATATCAAAAGGGTCAACCAGTAAAGATGGGGGGGGGTATGCAGGGGTTCCTTTATGCGATCGCTACTAGAAAGCTTAAGTTTTAAAATATATTAAGGTGGCTGCCAACAGTGCTATGAAAATATCCCTGAATGTTTGAGCAGTCAACTTAAAATTCACAAGCCTACAAAGTAGCGATACTCCTCTTGTCGTTGCTAGGCGATCGCACCCTAATCATTTTCCTGCATGAGTATTTTCACCCTGCAATCAGTTAAAAAAGACTTTGGTATCAAAGAAATCCTCAAAGATGCCAGTTTCAGCCTAGATCCTACAGATAAAGTCGGACTAATTGGCACTAACGGTTCTGGCAAATCCACCCTGTTAAAAATGATTGCAGGTCTAGAACCAATTGATGGTGGTCAAATATTAGTCAACTCTGGAGTCAGAATAGTATACCTACCCCAACAGCCAGACCTCGATGACAATCACACTGTCCTCGAACAAGTATTCGCCGACAGTGGCGAACAAATGACTCTAGTGCGCGAATATGAACAACTCTCAGATCAACTCGCCCACGCCCAAGAAAACGATTCTAGTCAACTCATGTCTCGCCTCTCCACCGTCATGCAACGCATGGATTCTACAGGCGCTTGGGAACTAGAAACCAAAGCCAAAATTATCCTAACCAAACTCGGAATTGAAGACTTCAACGCCCGCATCGGTGATTTATCCGGTGGCTATCGTAAGCGTATAGCCTTAGCAGCAGCTTTACTATCAGAGCCAGAAGTACTGCTAATGGATGAACCTACTAACCATCTTGATGCACTTTCAGTTGAGTGGTTACAAAGCTACCTCAATCGCTTTAGAGGCGCAATTCTATTAATTACCCACGATCGCTACTTTCTAGATCGCGTTACCAATCGTATCATCGAAATTGATCGAGGCGACCTTTACAGTTACAGTGGCAACTATTCTTACTATCTAGAGAAAAAAGCCTTAGCAGAAGAATCTGCTGTTAGCAGCCAGCGCAAACATCAAGGTGTCTTAAGACGCGAACTAGAATGGCTCAAGCGAGGGCCAAAAGCGCGTAGCACAAAACAAAAAGCGCGGATTGATCGCGTTCATGCTATGCAAGACCAAGAATTTAAACAAGTTCAAGGCAAAGTAGATATATCTACTCCTGGTCGCCGAATTGGTAAAAAAGTTATTGAGTTAAAAAATATCTCTAAAGCCTACAATGGACGCACCTTAATTAAGAATTTTACCTACGAATTTAGTCCAGAAGATCGCATTGGTATTATTGGTGGAAATGGTGCAGGTAAATCTACATTAATGGATATCATCACTGCACGTATTCAACCTGATACAGGTAGTGTAGAAATTGGCACAACAATTCAGATTGGTTATTTTGACCAACACTCAGAAGCATTACTAACAGCTTTAAACGAAAATCAGCGAGTAATTGACTACATCAAAGAAATAGGAGAGTACGTCAAAATTGCTGATGGAACTCAAATTAGTGCATCCCAAATGTTAGAGCTTTTTCTGTTTCCTGGAAACCAGCAATACGCTCCCATTTCAAAGCTTTCAGGCGGTGAAAAACGGCGTTTATTTTTACTCCGTATGCTAATGAACGCCCCCAATGTTATTATCCTTGATGAACCAACTAACGATTTAGACGTTCAAACTTTAGCAGTATTAGAAGACTATTTAGAAGATTTTAACGGTTGTGTAATAGCAGTTTCTCACGATCGCTACTTCCTAGATCGCACAGTAGACAGAATATTTGCTTTAGAAGACGGGGGAAATTTACGTCAATATCCTGGTAACTATTCCGTTTACTTGGACTACAAACAAGTTGAAGCCGCAGAAGCATCCCAACTAGCAAATTCTAAGGATAAACAAAAAGAAACTCAATCCCAAGTTGAGCAGGCAGAGGTAAAACCCCAAAACAACACCAAAAAACGTAATCTTTCTTCTTGGGAAAAGCGGGAATTTGAACAACTTGAAGGTAAAATTGCTCAGTTAGAATCCGAAAAAGCCAAATTAGAGAAAACTCTCTATAATTCCCCCCCAGGCGGTTACACCGAAGTGCAAAAACTCTCGGAACGCTTAGAAGATTTAAATAAAGCTATTGATACAGCAACAGAGCGTTGGATAGAATTAGCTGAAGTAGAGTCTTAAAATTTTTAAAATTCGATTTAATGCTCTGATCTGCAAAATTTAGCTAAAGTTAAGATATTGCTGTTTGCATACTAAGTAGATTTCGGCTGTTACAGATAGCCAACTACAAAACTGTTAATCATCTTTCAAAAGGCAGAAATCATGACTCGCGCTATCATGGAAACCGAAAAAGGCACAATTAACCTGGAACTATTTGACCAGGATGCGCCTAACACCGTCAAAAATTTTGTAGACCTATCTGAAAAAGGGTTCTACGACGGTTTAACCTTCCACCGAGTCATCTCGAACTTTATGATTCAAGGTGGCTGTCCTCAAGGTACAGGAACGGGTGGCCCTGGTTACAAAATCAAATGTGAAATCAACAAAAATAAGCATCTTGCAGGTAGCTTATCAATGGCTCATGCAGGTAAGGATACAGGTGGTAGTCAATTCTTTATTTGCCACTCTCCTCAAAGTCATTTAGATGGAGTCCATACAGTTTTCGGCAAAACCGAAGATATGAATGTAGTTAATGCTATCCGCAAAGATGACAAAATTCTCTCCGTCAAAATTGAGAAGTAGTGTTGATAACTGTTAAAAACACTCTGTAGAGACGAGTTCGCATAGCGCATAATTTCGCGTCTCTACAACATCAAATACTTGTTGAGATCATTTTAAGAATTGGTATAAAAATCCCGTCACCTAAGCGACGGGATTTTTATATAAATTATAAGTGCTATAGCTATCAAACTTTTACAGAATTAACTTCTCTCAATTCAGGCTCTGCGCCTTGGAGATGTTCTTCCAAAAGTGCTAAATTACGGATATTAGATTTATAATAAGCATCAAATAAATCCCCGACTAAAGGCACTGTTCCAACTACTGTTTCTAGACCAACATTCAAAATCATTTTAGTTAGAACTTCACGCGGTAAGCCAAAGCGGGCAGCTAAAAATATAATGTAACCGGAAAGTCCTGTACTCACTATATCTCCAGCGCCTGGGATTAAACCGATAATTGGGTCTAAGCCAATGCGAAAGCCTATCCCAGGAATGCGGATAGCACTATCCATCAAACGGCTAAGTTTGCGAATGTGGTTAAGATTTTTGAGACGTTCAGTAGTATTCATAATTTATAATTTTTGCACGATTGACCAATAAAGGCTTATACCCTAAGTTTTAATTTTGTCAGACTGCGGCTTAATGTCTAGCGTATGGTTTTGGATTGCCCCTTCTAGGACTACTGTCAGAAGTTTTCTGGGGATACTCTCGAAAGGAAGGTTCAGTAAAGGTATTAGATGGCAAAAAACAGCAACGGTAATGTGATAAATTTCCTGATTAGGATTGATATAAACTACTGCAAACTTCAATTTTATATGTTTAGTAAAGCGAAATCTAGATTAAATCTAGAGGTTTGCTCTCCATTGGCATTTCTGCTAATATTTGTTAATTTAGAAAAAATCATTGCCCAATTTGTACTAACCAACAAGAATAACAAAATGCCTCAAATTCAACACATGGTTATATTTAAGTTTAAACCAGAAACCAGTTCTGAGCAGATTGCCGCAATATTCAACCAACTAGAGCAGTTCAAGCAAACAATTCCAGGGATAATTTACTTCGTTGGTGGCAAATATTCTAGCACTGAAAACCTTAATCAAGGTTACAATTATGGATTTTTGATGACCTTTGAAAGCGCAGAAGCTCGTGATGCTTATATAGTACATCCAGAGCATGAAAAAATTAAAGCCGAAATTATTCCTTGTGTAGATGATCTGGTAGCATTTGATATAGAAGCTTAATACTTTTGAGTATTTAAGTATAAGTCAACATCTGGCTTGTGATATATCGTTATTAAACGATCAATAATCAGAATTTTAATTTATGAAATTACCACAAAAATTGATGCTGCTTGGTTCAGGAGAACTAGGTAAAGAATTTGTAATTGCTGCTAAACGGTTAGGCAATTATGTAATTGCTGTTGACCGCTATGCTAATGCTCCAGCAATGCAAGTCGCAGATTGTTGTGAAGTGATTTCGATGCTGAGTGCTGATGACTTAGAAAGAATCATTGAAAAGCATCAACCTAATTTTATTATTCCAGAGATTGAAGCGATCAGAACTGAAAAACTGAGGGAATTTGAGCAAAGAGGAATTACAGTAATTCCAACGGCTAAGGCAACAGATTATACAATGAATCGCGATCGCATTCGAGAACTTGCTCACCAAGAATTAGGCATTAGAACTGCTAAATATGCCTACGCCACAACCTTAAATGAGATGATTGAGGTTTCTCAAGCGATCGGTTTCCCGAATGTGGTAAAACCAGTGATGTCATCTTCGGGTAAAGGTCAATCTTTAGTTAAAGATGCCAGTGAAGTTGAAAAAGCCTGGAATTATGCTATGGAAGGTTCCAGAGGTGATACGCAAAAAATAATTATTGAAGAATTTATTGATTTTGATATAGAAATTACTTTACTCACAATTAAACAGTGGAATGCTCCTACAATCTTCTGCTCACCTATTGGTCATCGTCAAGAAAGAGGCGATTACCAAGAATCATGGCAACCAGCAGAAATTTCATCAGCACAAATATCAGAAGCTCAATCTATAGCTAAAAAAGTAACTGATGCTTTAGGTGGAGCGGGTATATTTGGAGTTGAGTTTTTTATTACTAAAAATGAAGTAATTTTTTCCGAGCTTTCCCCTCGTCCTCATGATACAGGGATGGTTACATTAATATCTCAAAATCTGAATGAATTTGAACTGCATTTAAGAGCCGTATTAGGATTACCTATTCCAAATATAGAACAGCTTGGCGCGTCAGCTAGTGCAGTAATTTTAGCTACTGAAAATTCTGAGTCGATTGCTTTTGAAGGTGTAGTCGAAGCTTTATCAGAGCCAAATGTAGATTTGAGGCTATTTGGTAAACCTGATTCACGCCCTTTCAGAAGAATGGGGGTAGCTTTAGCAAAAGGTAGTGATATTGCCGAGGCGCGTGAGAAAGCTAATAAAGCAGCCAACAACGTCAAAATTGTTGAGCAATAAAACTGAATATAAAATAAAGTTAGAATGTTAGACTCTTTAAGTCAGGAACTCTATTACAACTGCATTCAGTTTTTAGAACAAACTGCTCAACCAAGGTTATTACTACTAAAAAAAATTGGTTTAGCGCGTTATGCAGATTTTTTAACACAGATGCCTTTGAACGAAGCAAATATAAAGTGTGTAATGCGCTTCTTTAGAGAACCTAGTAGAGTTAAATTTCCTAACCTTAGAGGTGCTGATTTATCAGGGTTAGTTTTGGATCAAGCAAATTTTATTCGTGGTGATTTATCAGAAGCAAATTTAAGGAGAAGCAGCTTAGTAAATGCTGACCTAATATTTGCTAATTTTACTAAAGCCGATCTTACAGATGCAAATCTTAGAGGTGCGACTTTAAATGAGACAATTTGGTGTGACGCTTTAGTAAAGCAGTGTCGATTTGGAACAGGGATTGGGCTAACTGATAAGCAGCGCCAACATCTCAAAGTTAACGGTGCTGTGTTTTCTGATTGTGACGATTAAGGAGTAAGTCGCTCCGCGTGAATGTAGAGTAATTTTTTATAGCTAGGGATACAAAGCTATTGACAAGTTGTAAGATTGAAACTTATACAGACATACATAAATAGAAAAGCTAACTGCTAGATAAATAACTTAAATGTGGTAACTTTTAAAACGCTAAAGACTATAGCGTATAGGCGATTGATTAGAAAGCTTTATTAATGTGTTAAGCGATTTATTCAATTGTGTTGAAAGGTTTTAAGTATTAGGTATCAATGCAGTGTCATAGTTATATTAGTGCAGTTCAGCTTTTTCTGTAATTACACAGATAATACAAAGCTTTGTCTATTCTTCCATAATTGCGGGGAATTAACCGATTTGAGATTACCCATGTCTACATCTCCCAATCAACAACAGATTAATGTTTCTATAGATACCGAACTTTTAGAGCAAGTAGACCAATGGACAAGCGATCGCACAGAAGCGATCGCAGAAGGTTTACGATTGTGGTGTAATCTACAAGCTGAAAAAGAATTACAAAAATCTGCTCAAGCTCGTAAACAACGGCACGATAGAGACGAAACAGGTTGGCTAGTCTAACCAAAGACATTTTTCTGGCAATTACAACTAAAGTGCCTCTAATTGCTATAAAAACTTAAACTCAGGATAATTCCAGTCCAAACTGTGAGTTAACCTGCATACAATAAATTGCACCCGTTTGTTCGATTAATTAGGAGAATAATAATGCCAGCAGCGGTCGGTATGGTTGAAGTTAAAGGTCTTCCCCCTGCACTAGCAGTTGCGGATGCAATGGTCAAAGCCGCCCGCGTTACTTTGGTCGGTTATGAAAAAGTCAGTAGCGCCCGCTATACGATGATTGTAAGGGGAGTTGTTTCTGAAGTACAAATTTCAGTAGCAGCAGGGGTTGATGCCGTCAAAAAAGTTAAGACCCAGGAGGATTTGTTGCTCTCTTACCATGTCATAGCCAGCCCCGATGCGAATCTTGACCTTGTACTACCAATTAACTACAACCTAGAAACAGACGAATTCCGAATGTAATTTCACTTACAGCAGATTTTAAGTTAGTGAAGTAAAAGGATTACCCCACCGCGCTGCTCTTGCCCCCTCCCCTTGCTAAGGGGAGGGTTGGGGAGGGGTGTACTATTTGAACCCTAAAATTACTATTAGACCTCTCCAAAAAAGAGACGCGAAATTTCGCGTCTCTTTTTTGGTTTTAGGTAATACATCTTTAATTTTTGAAGATGCCTATTGCAGGGGAGTTTTAATTATGAAACGAATCGCCATCCTACTCTAAAAGCGTCTCTACCTTACCATCAGCATTAAGCACAACACGAATTTGGGCATTAGTCTTTCCTGTAAGGGGAGAAACAAACTGCCCGCCAGGTAAAGGAATGTTCGTGCGGTCAATGTATAACTTTGCTGCTTCTGTTAAGGGAATAATCCTTTCAATTGAGCCGTCGCTACCAACAACTAAACTATATTGCAGAGATTGGGTTAAACCTTGGGGTGGTTTCCATCGCTGCTGAAAATAATTTCTTGCTTCTGCGACTTGAGGAATGCTATCAAATATTCTGGTTTTATCAGCACTAGATGCAGAATTATCGGCATTTGGCGATAAATTACTACTATTACTAGAAATTGAAGGGGCAACTTCCGGCAGAGCTTGGGGGAATGGGTCAGCGTTAAATGCTACAGGAGGAGTAACAGGGCTAGGATTTAATTTAGGCAATCCTGCTGTACCTGTTGACCTTCCAGGTTTCAGTTGACTTGAAGAAGGTGGGGCGGGTGCTTTCGCAGTTACCCTTGTTTGAGGAATAGAAGCAATTTGGGGTTGTGGAGGTGTCACAATCCGTAATGGCGGACGTGAAGCAGAAATTTTTGGTTGTGGAGGTGTCACAATCCGTAATGGCGGACGCGAAGCTGTCTTAGGAGCAGATGCTGGTTTGCTAGGCGTTACAACCTTTATAGGTGGGCTTGAATTAAAAGAAGGTATAGAAAAAGATGGTCTAGTATTGTTACTACTCGGCTGTTGGAAAGACGAATTGGGTGGGTTAAACGGCACCGAACTCGAACTAATTTGGGGATTACCTAAAGGCGGTTGTCCTAGCCCTGGTGATGTAGGTAAAGAAGCTGAATTTGATGGTGCAGGTACACCAGCAGAATTGGGTAAGTTAGGGTTTAATGCTGTTGCGCCTGGTGCTGGTGGCAGCAAGGGTGTTGCACCTGGTGACAGCGAGGCTAGTGGCGTAGGTGACACAGGTGGCGGTAGCGAATCACCTGCTAATGGTGCATCCTCATTTAAGGTAGGTTGTTGAGTTGGTGACATTACCACAGTTTGTGGCTGCTTCGACCGACTAAACATTTGACCTAATGCGAGTGTGAGTCCTACTGCCGCCACAATTCCACCAGCCGCAGCATAAATCCATATCGGTCGGTTTCTAAAACTTAGCGGTTGACTGCTGAGGCTGGGCATTACCACAACGTCAGCAGCATATTCATCTAAAGCAGTTGCTAGGTCAAATAATTGTAGTACGCTTAGGGAAATAATTGGGCCAGATTCATCTGTTTCTAGTGGCCCTAAAACAAGATCATGTGCTAATAAACCCCTGGGTTTTAAATAAGGGCTAGCAGCTAACATCAATCTTGGCTGTGATGGCTCTGGCGGATATTCGCTTTCAATTTCTTCTAATGCTTCCTCTGCTGGCGCTAACCGAGCCAAGTTTGCTTCTGAAGAGGGTAAAGCTTTTAAATGATGATTATTCTTTTCATTCGGTCGCAACTGTGGGCTTGAACTTTGGCTGGCAGGTTGCCCAAGTGCAACTTCCAACTGATTGTGTGATTTGTCAATCAAGTCTTGAACATAGACGCTGACGGCTTCCTGAAGCATTTCGAGTTCTTCGCCATCTCCCCAAAGGCTAACCTGTGGTGCTTGTTGATGCTTTGGATCATCAATATACAACTCAAAGGTCAATTGCTTGAGTACCTTAAGTGGCACCCAACGAGAGAGTGGCGATTCTCTCGCCTTCACTTCTAAGGTGCAGGTGGGAGGGGTATATTTTCTTACAACAGAGTTAAATAATTGCATGAGATTAATTCAATGAGCGAGTTTGACTTATATTGCGGCTGTATTAACTCTAGAATTTACGAAGTGAGTTAAAGATTAAGAGGTGAGTCTCTTCCTCTTTCCCCCTTCCACTATTAGTTTCGCGTCCGATTGATCAAGGCTAACCACAAACGTCTATGACCATGAGGTGCGCCATAGAACAGCAACTCAATCAGCAGCTTTAAAGCTAACTTACTTAGAGCATCAGTTGATACCTTTTCGCCATCTTCCATGCGCTCCTGATAGGTGTTGCTAAAAGCATCGAGATAATCTCCTAGTAATGCTGCTTGGTGTGGTTCGCGGTTTTGTTCAGCTTGCTGTTCAAGTAAAGCAACAGCCCGACGAATTAGCTCTTGGTGTTGTTTAGCCAGATGGCAGCTAATTAACACTAACGCTCGTGCTTCTTCCACATCTAGCTTTTTCCGCCCTCCCGAACTTTTACGGTTGGGATTGGATTGGCGCAGTCGCCACAGCGCCACGCGATCTGCCACAATTGACTCTAAATTTAGATCTTTAGCTGCTTGGAGGATTGCCTCAGAGGTAATTTTTGCTAAGGCTTCTAATGCCAGCAAAACTAAATCTAGCTGAGTCTTAATATTGTCGAGTTCTACTGGCTCTGGTTCGTGACCTAGAGGCAGATCCTCCCACTGGGGAGTTGGCGATGGCATCATCACGATGGAGGACATAAATTAAGGATAATGGACAAGACAAGTTATAACTTCACCGTTACCAGTCTTGAAACCAGATTATATTCGGTTTAGTTAAGTTTATCTTGCGCTCTATTTGAGATAAGCAATAGTCACGCCTGCACCTCCATCAGATGCACCAGCTAACTCAAGATGGTCAAGTTGAGGGTGCTGCTGCAAAAATTCGTGAACTCCTTGGCGTAACTTGCCTGTTCCTTTACCGTGAATAATCCATAAAACTCCAGAGTCTGTAGCTTGGGCGATCGCTCGCTCAATTTGACTTTCGGCATCTGCTACCCGACTTCCCCGAATATCTATGGTATTTTTGGAAGTGCGAATTACTGGTGCTGGGGCTTTTGGTGGGGTATCCTCCTTTTTGGATCTTACTGTTTCTTCTGCTTTTTTTAATGGTAGATCAGGTTTTTGACCATCAAGTGATTCAATATCTGCTAGAGATACTGTCATTTTCATGATTCCAAAGCGAATATTTAATTCGCCATTATCATTAGGATCACTAAGAACTTCAGCCGTTTGCCCAAGGCGAGGAATCCGCACGCGATCGCCTATTTGTGGTTTAAATCCTGGTTTCGGTTTAGGTAAGGGTGTTGCAGGTAAGCGGTTTTCCGCAATGTCATTCAACGCACCTGTGGCTCTTTGGGCTCTTTGGGCAGTCAATGGCCCTTGCTGCAATTTACGAATTACCTGAGCAATTTCACCTTTAGCTTCGATGATTGCTTCCTGTACCATTTTTTCTTGGTGCTGGCGTAATTCTCGTTCTCTTTCCTGCAATGCTGACGCTTTTTGTGTTACCTCCTGATGCAAACGTTCTGCCTGTTTTAGCAGTTTTGCAGCTTCCTGGGCGTTAGTTTCTTGGTTGCGGCGTTGAGCTTCTAAACCAGAAATGACTTGGTTGATTTCTTCTGAGGCATCGCCAACTTTTTCTTGGGCATTGTCAATAATCTGTGACTTCAGACCCAAACGTTTAGCAATTGTTAAGGCATTAGATCTACCTGGAATACCCCAAAGCAGTCGGTAAGTAGGGCTAAGTGTATCTTCGTTAAATTCTACTGAGGCATTTTCAAACCGCTCATCCTCATATTTCAGCGCTTTAAGTTCGCCGTAGTGAGTGCTGGCAAGAGTTAACAGGGCATGATCGGCTAAATATTGTAGTAGTGCGATCGCCAATGCACTGCCTTCGGCTGGATCGGTTCCTGCTCCTACTTCATCTAGTAAGACTAGGGAGGAGAGAATTTGATTATCTAAATTGTCCTCTGCTTTCTCATTACTAATCGCGTCAATAATTCGACTAATTCGGCGAATATGACCGGAGAATGTTGATAAGCTTTGTTCTAAGGATTGCTCATCACCAATATCAGCTAGAACAAAATCAAACCAAGGTAGTTCTACAGGTTCCCGCGCAGGTACAAATAAACCCACTTTCGCCATCAGTGCCGCCAAAGCAAGGGTTTTCAATGTCACTGTTTTACCACCAGTATTAGGGCCTGTAATTGTCACCACGCGAGTTTGTGGCTGAATTACTAAACTAACTGGTACGACAGGTGAACCTTGTTCATGTTGATGCTGCCATACTAAGAGCGGATGGCGCAATTGACGCAGAACAATTTGTTCACCAGTTTCACGCTCGATAAATCTAGGGGGGTTTGCTTCTAACCACAAGCTGTAACGCGCTCTAGCAGTCGCTAGATCCAAAGTTGTTGCGACTGATAATAAATGCTCTAAATCTGATTTAACGGCTGCTACCTGCTCAGTTAAAGCCCGCAGAATAGCTTCTATTTCTACTTGTTCTTGTCGTTGATGTTGTCGCAGTTGATTTCCGAGTGAGACGATCGCATTCGGTTCAACAAATAAAGTCGCGCCACTGCTAGAACTATCGTGGACAATGCCAGGAATTGATTCTTTATGGGTGGCTTTGACAGGAATCACAAAGCGATCGCCTCTTTGGGTAACTAACTGTTGCCCAACAGCATTACTTTGTCGCTGGAGAATACCCTGCAAGGTTTGATAAATTCTGTCTCTTAATCCCTTAAGCTGGGTACGAATACCACCAAGTTTCACACTAGCGCGGTCTGCGACTTCTCCGCGATCGTCTATACAACGGTGAATTTCTTGTTCTAATTCTGGATAAGTGCGTAAATCAGCCACCAGTTCTTTTAATACTGGTATATCTTCTTGATCGTCAAGCATCCGACGCAAGCGCCGCATTCCAGCAAGAGTAGTGGCGATCGCTAATAACTGTTCTCCAGATAAAATTCCCTGAAGTTCTGCCCGTTGGATCGACTCGCCAATATCTTGAATACCTTCAAAAGATAAACCAGTAGTCAGGCGATTTTCTAGTTCGTAAATTTCCTTAGTTTGTGCTAAAAGTCGGAGACTTTCCGCCTGAGTTGGTGGAATCACCAAATTACGTGCCGCCACTACACCTAGCTTCGTGGCTGCAAATGTAGCTAAGTGCTGGCATAGGCGCGACCATTCTAGTAGTTCTAGAGTTTCAGATTGAATCAAAGTGCAAATATAAAAGCTGCTCCTATCCTAATTATTAAGCACCTGCGATCGCCAGTGCGAGTAGAATTAACCGACCAACGCTTTGCTGTTTCCATTATTTATTTAGGCAGATCTGGAACAATATGCCACCTGAGTTGGCAGGCTAATCACAATTAAGGTTACTTAGTTAATGAGTTGATGCGATCGCCCTTGACATATCAACCATCAGTTAGATTGATTTTGGATAGCTGACTGTACTTGTTCCACTGTCAAATTTAATCCTATCAATGTCTTTTGTTTGTTAACAAATATCAGCTAGACTGATAAAAAAGTTGCTATACTTCCGCCTGACTCAAGTGCCGATACCCGCTACAATTTGATACCCTAGCTTAAATAGTCTTGGGAAACGGTAACGAGAGTGGACATTCAAATTGGGCGGGGTAAAACGGCTCGCAGAGCTTACGGATTCGATGAAATTGCATTAGTCCCCGGACAGCGGACATTAGACCCCAGTTTGGCAGATACTCGCTGGCGTATTGGTGGTATCGAGAGAGACATCCCCATTATTGCTAGTGCTATGGATGGTGTGGTGGATGTCAAGATGGCAGTCCGCCTGTCGCAACTCGGAGCAATGGGTGTTCTCAACTTGGAGGGTATCCAAACCCGTTATGCTGACCCAGAACCAATCCTAGATAGGATTGCATCAGTTGGCACTTCCGAGTACGTCCCCTTGATGCAAGAGCTATATGCAGAGCCAATCAAGCCAGAACTGATTGAACAACGGATTCAGGAAATTAAAAGGCAAGGTGGTATTGCTGCCGTTAGCGCTACACCTGTGGCGGCAGCTAAGTATGGCTCAGTTATAGCCAAAGCTGGTGCTGATTTGCTGTTTATACAAGCAACAGTGGTTTCCACGGCTCACCTATCGCCGGATTCCGTAACACCACTCGATTTGGCTCAATTCTGCCAAGAAATGCCAATACCTGTGGTTTTGGGTAATTGCGTGACCTACGAAGTTGCTCTAAACTTAATGAAAGCTGGTGCTGCTGCCGTTTTAGTTGGTATTGGGCCTGGAGCAGCTTGTACATCTCGTGGTGTGTTGGGTGTAGGTGTACCACAAGCAACTGCTGTTGCTGACTGTGCAGCCGCTCGTGACGAATATTATCACGAAACTGGCAATTATGTTCCAGTAATTGCTGATGGTGGTTTAATTACTGGTGGTGACATTTGTAAGTGTATTGCTTGCGGTGCAGATGGTGTAATGATTGGTTCTCCTTTTGCTAGAGCCAAGGAAGCACCTGGACGTGGCTTTCATTGGGGAATGGCTACTCCTAGCCCTGTGTTGCCTCGTGGTACTCGTATTCGTGTAGGTACAACTGGCACAGTAGAGCAAATTCTTGTTGGGCCAGCGCAACTTGATGATGGTACCCATAACTTGCTAGGAGCCCTCAAGACTAGCATGGGGACATTGGGAGCGAAAGACATCAAAGAAATGCAGCAAGTTGAAGTAGTAATTGCACCTTCTTTGCTGACAGAAGGAAAAGTTTACCAGAAAGCCCAGCAATTAGGTATGGGTAAGTAGAATTACTGGTTAAATACGACTTCAAAAAATATGACAGCCTATCTTAGGAATCATTAGAAAAACTAAAGCTGTCGCTTACAATAGAAGTAACCCCCAATGAAAGTTGGGGTTCACTCCTCACACCACACTCCGCCCGGACTGGTTTCGGGCGGTTTCTTATTGGAAACTGAAAAAGAGTAGAGAAAATTATAGTCTATATACCTTGAAATTTACCTCTAAATACATACATTTATATATAGAAAATGCCTGTTTTTGCTATGGTAGAATTTCCTATAAACTATAAACACTATATGTAAGGAATTCTAGGGATGTCAGCAGCCGCACAAGTTACAGACTCATCATTTAAGCAAGAAGTACTTGAAAGTGAAATTCCCGTTTTAGTAGATTTTTGGGCTCCCTGGTGCGGCCCATGCAGAATGGTTGCACCCGTGGTGGAGGAAATCGCCCAGCAATACGATGGTCAGGTGAAGGTAGTCAAACTTAACACAGACGAAAATCCTAACGTTGCTAGTCAGTATGGTATCCGCAGTATTCCTACACTGATGATTTTCAAGGGTGGACAACGGGTTGATATGGTCGTGGGTGCTGTTCCCAAAACTACCTTGTCAAATACCTTGGAAAAGTACCTCAACTAACTTGACATCGATTTCATTTCAAGCAAATCAGATAACTACTTTTCAGACAGTATTACCAATTAAATCAATATTGGTTGTACAGCGCCTTGGCTCATTAATGCTAGGGCGTTTTTTAAAATATTTAATTCCTTACCCGTCACCCCTAACCCGATAAAAACTTATATATAACGACGGGAGCATCGCTTACCAAATCTCGCTACAATAGAATCCCGCTTAATTACTAAAAGTTATGGTATCTTCTCCTGCAAATGATCTTGAATCACTGCAAACGGAATTAGCTGAGTTAGTTGAGAAGCTACCGAGCCTAAAGCATGGAAAATGGATACAACGATCGCTAGAAGTATTGGTCAGGCTTTCCGAGCAGGAAATTGACCGACTAGACTGGAAAATCCTCAGCGCCGCTATGCAGGATATGGAGCGGGCTTTTAAGGTGTTTTATCCTTACCGACACGTCCGCAAAATCACAATTTTTGGGAGTGCGCGGGTGTCGCCAGATACTCCAGAATACCGCATGGCTGTAGACTTTGCTCGTCGTGTGACGCAACAAGGCTTCATGGTAATGACTGGTGCTGGCGGGGGCATTATGCAAGGGGGTAATGAAGGGGCGGGTGCGGAAAATTCTTTTGGTCTTAATATTGAACTACCTTTTGAGCAAGGGGCAAATCCCTATATTCAAGGCGATCCAAAGTTAATTGATTTTAAGTACTTTTTTACACGGAAGTTATTTTTTCTGCGAGAAAGTGATGCGATCGCATTTTTCCCTGGTGGCTTCGGTACTCAGGATGAAGCGATGGAATGCTTAACACTTTGCCAGACTGGTAAGTATGGCCCAGTTCCGATGGTATTAATTGATCGACCTGGTGGTAACTATTGGCAAGCTTGGGAAGCTTATGTTCATACTCATTTAGTTGAACCTGGTTTAGTTAGCCCAGAAGATCCCAGTATGTATACAATCACAGACAACTTAGATGTAGCTTGTGAGGTAATTAATAGCTTTTATAAGGTTTATCACTCTAGCCGCTATGTTGAGGGCAAGTTCGTCATCCGCTTGAAATCAGAGTTATCTGATAGATGCGTTGAGCATTTAAATAATGAATATAGCGATATTTTAGTCAAGGGAAAAATAGAAAAAGCTCAAGCTTTTCCTCAAGAGTTGGCAGATGGAACTGAAAAACTACCTCGTCTAGCTTTACACTTCAACCAACGGGACTTTGCACGCTTGTATCAAATGATTTACACCATTAATCGGCTATGTACTCCTTTACAAGAAACAGTGCATCCAGAAATTAAATAACAATTTGATCGGTAAATTTGACCAAAAAGAACTCAGGATTCAGAATAGCTAGTACGCTACAGGCGTACTAGCATAAAGCAGATAGCAGCAATGCCAAAAAGAAGACTATTCTGAGTTCTTAATTCTGTCTCCTGAATCCTGACAAATTTATTAAGCTTCTCCTAGCGCCCAATGAACCAGTGTACGTACTGCGAATCCAGTTGCGCCAGAGTTATTGTAGCCGTTTTCTTTATCTGCCCAGACTGGGCCAGCAACGTCTAAGTGCGCCCAAGGAGTTTCTTTAACGAACTGTTTGAGGAACAACGCCGCGGTAATTGCACCACCACCACGAGGCCCAGTGTTCTTCATGTCAGCAACGGGGGATTTGAGACCTTCAAAGTATTTCTCTTCTAAAGGCATCTGCCAAAATTTTTCGCCTGCTTTTTCAGCAGCTTGAGTAAGTTGGGACGCTAAACCGTCGTCGGGACTCCATAAACCAGCAATATCATCACCCAAGGCTATGATGCAAGCACCCGTAAGTGTTGCTAAATCAACAATGGCATCAACTTCTAGCTTCTCTGCAAATACTAAGGCATCAGCTAGGGTAAGCCGTCCTTCAGCATCGGTATTGTTGACTTCGATAGTTTTGCCATTTGAGGCTTTGAGAATGTCACCAGGGCGCATGGCGCGACCGCTAATCATGTTTTCGGTGACTGCACTAATAAAGTGAACTTCGACATCTGGCTGAAGTTGTCCAATAGCCTTAGCAGCACCTAAAGTTGCAGCAGCACCGCCCATATCCATTTTCATGGTTTCGATGCCGCTACCAGCGCCTTTGATGTTAAGACCGCCAGAGTCAAAGGTTAAACCTTTACCAATTATTGCTAATTTACGGCGGGGACTTGCTTGTGGTTTATAAGTGAGGTGGATAAATTTTGGTGGTAAATCAGATGCTTGTGCAACACCAAGAAAAGCACCCATCCCAAGGCGTTCACAATCTTCTTTTTCCAAGATTTCAAGTTGCAAACTGTGGGCATCTGCGATCGCCTGAGCGGTTTCTGCCATTGTGATGGGAGTACACTCATTTGGTGGAGCCGCTACTAATTCTCTGGCTAAAATTACTCCATCACAAATTTGTTGAGCGCGGGTAATAGCTGCTTCCTGACCCACAAAACCTAATAAATCTACTTGTTGTAATGCTGTAGGCTTATCTTCAGGTTCTGATTTAAAACGATTGTCCTGATGTAAAGCTAGAATAACTCCTTCGACGATCGCACAAGCAGTTGCACCTGGGTCACCATTCCATACAGGCAGATTAATTCCTAGTGTTTTACACTTTTCTTTTCTGGCTAATCTAGCAACAACAGCCGCGGCTCTACGCCAGCCGTCTAATTTTACCGCCTCTTGCTTACCTAGCCCCACAATAATTATTTTGCGAATCTGGCTACCACCGCCCAGACGAGTAGTCGCACTACTGCCAACACTACCCTTAAATTCTGTTTCAGCAATTAACTCTTTCAACGTACCAGTAAACTTCTCATCAAGTTGCACCAAATCTTCACTGAGATCAACTGCATTTTCAAAAAATCCAATTGCTAAGGCATCTCCTGTCCAGTTTAAAACTGTACTATCAATCGCTCGAAATTCCATTGTTGGTTAAACATACAAGTACCTGTACCAGTATTGCCCAAAAATTCCCACGACTCATCAAAATTTTCAGCGTTTTCACACTCAAATCTTATTTAACTCAAACATTTGCTTATCAAACTGATTCCATGCTCTAAAAAGCAAACGAGACATCCAGCAAAAGATATATAACAGTCGGCAAATAAAAAGTATTTATCTCACTCTTGTAGGATATATATTATTCGGATTTTTTAGTTTTATAAAGGAGATTTTTTCAAATAATGGTATTAATTGCCAATATCTAGTAGCTTGTTATTAAATTCTCTGGTTGTTAACGATTATGTGATCCCCCATAAGTTTTACAACAGGAGATTATAGTATTAAACTATCAAAAAAGCCTACTTTAGCTTTGAGTTTGACTAAAAACTGTAATGTTGAAGTTACGCACGTTGATATTGCCATTGCAAATAAAAGCTTTACTGTAGCTGGTTTTAGGTTACAGACTATATGTTTTTTGAATTATTCGGTTTTCCAGATTTAGCTGATTTCAAACAAAAAATTCTTGTTAGTCATTTTCTTGTAAACCATTATCGGAGGGCGCTTTTGCTTCCTACTATCATCTCTTGATGTGGGGAGTAAAAGGTAAAATTTGATGAAAAAATCAAGTATAGTTGTTTACCGCTCGAATACATATAGACAGAAACAAGCCCCAAGCAAAATGGCAGTTGCTAGCGGTATAGGAGTAGCTGCGCTTGTGATTGGAGCAACTATGTTGGGAGCAAGTAATGATTGGTATGGAAAATTGATGACCTGGCGACCTTTAATAGGTCAAAACAGTATTAATTCTGCCAATCAAGAAAACTCGAAAGTTTTACATCTAGTATCTTTACCAACATCAGAACGAGCGGCAAGTTTAGAAGCTATAGCCCAGGGTAAAAATTCTTTAGAGCAAAGTCGCGCCCGCTATCTGTTGGCGACAGACTTGCTGCAACAAAAGCAAGCAACAAAAGCTTTGAGTTGGTTAGAAGGGTTAGATAAAAATTATCCAGTTTTGGCACCCTACGTTTTGTTGAAACGTTCCCAAGCTTATGAATTAAGTGGGGATAAAGCCAAATACCAGGAAGTATTACGCGAACTTGTAAAAAGCTATCCCGACTCACCTGTAGCGGCTGAGGCGATGTATGTTTTGGGAAGTAGGGAACGACAATTCTGGGATCAGGCGATCGCCAAATTCCCTAGTCATCCTCGCACGTTGGAAATTATCCGTCAGCAATTGACACAAAATCCGAA
Organism: Oculatellaceae cyanobacterium; assembly: GCA_036702875.1. Lineage (GTDB taxonomy): Bacteria > Cyanobacteriota > Cyanobacteriia > Cyanobacteriales > PCC-9333 > Crinalium. The sequence continues at coordinate 31,459 of DATNQB010000017.1, forward strand.
TCAGCAAAAGTTAATGTTGCTGTTGGTCAAGTATGCTCCTGATTCACCTAACATTACTTCAGTATTAGACCAGCTATCTAAACAGTATGCTGCACAACTCAAACCTGAAGACTGGGAACTGATCGCCTCATCTTATTGGCAAAATCAAGAGTATTCTAAAGCGGCATCTGCTTATATGGGTGCTACCGAGACTCCATTTAATGCTTATCGTGTTGCTAGATCCCTAGAGCTTAGCGGACAAAAGCCAGCAGCAATTAACGCTTATCAATATGTAGTCAGTCATTTTCCCAATGCTCAAGAAACTGCTGGTAGCTTAATCCGTTTAGCTAACTTATCAGACCTACCAGAAGCATTGTCAGATCTAGATCAAGTACAAGCTAAATTTCCAGAACGAGCAAGTCAAGCTCTCAGTGCTAAAGCTGAGATGTTAGTAGCAAGCAAAAATACTCAAGCTGCTCAACAAAATCTGCAACTGTTATTAACTAAGTATGGTAACTCGGAAGCAGCAGCAGAATATCGTTGGAAGGAGGCACGATCTCGTGCTGCGGCGGGTGACTTACAAGCAGCCTTGCAGTTGGCGCAAACTATTACTGTGGAAAATCCTAATAGTTTGTATGCTGCCAGAGCAACTTTTTGGTCAGGGAAATGGGCAAGGATACTAGGCAACGAGAAACAAGCCAAAAAGATGTTTGAAAAGGCACTGGCTCAGTATCCTCAGTCTTACTATGCTTGGCGCTCTGCTGTCCATTTAGGTTGGGATGTGGGAGATTTTACCACAGTACGTCAATTATCTCCTGACATTGTGCGACCAACCGCGCGATCGCAACCCCCTGCGGGTTCTAAAACCTTCAAAGAATTATATCAGTTAGGGCAAGATCGTGATGCTTGGATACTTTGGCAGACAGAATTACAAAATCGCTTACAACCAACGGTAGCAGAACAGTTTACAGATGGATTATTAAAACTCAAGCTAGGTAAACACCAACAAGGAATTGCTCTAATTTCTAAACTAGAAGATCGTGAAACTCCAGCAGAGCAAGCAGAATATCAAGCTATACGCGAAAGAATGACTTACTGGCGAAGCTTATATCCATTTCCCTATATGGAATTTATCGAAAAATGGTCACAACAACGTCAAATCAATCCTTTGCTAGTAACTGCTTTAATCCGGCAAGAATCACGCTTTGAGCCAGCAATTAAATCTCCTGTCGGCGCTACTGGTTTAATGCAGCTAATTCCTACCACTGCTGCTGCTGAGGCTAAAACTGAAAATTTGCAGCAATATTCACTCACAAATCCTAGGGACAATATCCAGCTAGGAACAGCCTATCTAGACACAACTCATCAGCACTACAACAATAACTCTCTATTAGCTGTTGCTAGTTATAATGCTGGCCCTGGTAATGTTTCTAAATGGCTTAAAGAAAAACCACTAACTGATCCAGATGAATTTGTTGAAGCAATTCCTTTTGAAGAAACCGAAGGATATGTGAAAAACGTTTTTGGTAACTACTGGAATTATTTGCGACTATACAATCCAGAAGTTAGTCAGCAGTTAGCTCAACACTCAGCTAGTCAGTCAACAGCAATGCGTTGATGAGACTGGGGTGAATTTTTTTGATAACTAACTTCACATCAATAGCTATTTTTTCTAGGAATTTTTTGGCTATAGTGGGAGGGAAATATCGCTTTATATGTTTTGGCTAAAGTAGAGGTTTGATCGGATTTAACGCTAAATCTGCTACAAATACTACTTTGCTTCCCCTGCCGAATTATGTGTAGTCTCTAGATTATGCAAGGGTTTTAGGGGAAACTATTTAAAATTACCCGCACAATTAAACACTCTGCTTGGGTCAATAGTCAAGAACATTTAAAGATTAAGTTAATTTTCGCGCCCTAATTGTAAAAAATGCCTGTTAAGCAATCTGATTACGAAGAGTTGCTAGCAGATTATAGCAACCAGACAGCAGCGATCGCGCTCTTAAAACAACACCGACCTTATATGGAAATGATTCCTAGTATGCGTCGTCCTACTCAGAGCGTGATTACTATTCCCTTACCAGTAGTGCTAACTCGCCACGCCACATCTCAAGCAGCAAGTAGCCAACAGGTATCATCTAGCCGAGAAGCAATTGCTTTACCCTGTGATGTAGCAATTTTAATGTGCGATCCTGAATGGCAAATTAAAGTTGGGGTGGAAATCTTTATTTTTATCCATCGACCCCATGAAGATTTTTCGCAGCTTCTCAGTCGTTGGCGGCAAACACAAGTATTGTTACATACAGATTATGAATGGCTGATGCCTTCTGCCCATCAACATATATTTAGTGAAGCATCTGAGCAAATTGATCCGTTGTTTGTACTATTTCCAGAAACACCGGAACGGATTAAAAGAGGGTTGATAGGGGCTAATCTACCTTTTGTAATCCAAGCCGCAGTAGAGCGGGTTGAGGAGGACATGGCTGATAATTTATCACCTAAAATTCCGCCTAAATAGCTGTTAGCTGTTAGCTTTTTAAACAACTCTTAATCTATTGTATTAAGTAGTATTTTGAGGACTTACGCAAAGCCTCTACCTGTAGGGTGCGTTATCGAAGCATAACGCACCCTACCCACTATATGTGGCGTAACTGCATAAGTCCTGATTTTATTTGATCGCTAATCGCTAATTGCTAAAAGCTAATTGCTACTGCACAAACTGAGGCATAATTTCAGCAGCAGTAAACAAACCATAAATTCCTCTACGGTGCAATGTCACCCCAGCTTTGAGATAGCCAAAAGCGGGGCCACAAACATTGGCTGCCATGCTGGTTTCGTCACCTAAAGTAAATGTATGGGTAGAAATTTTGCCTTCAAAAGTGCGACCTGTAACTTTAACATTCGTACTTAGAGGCTTTTTAGGATTGCGAGTATCCACCACGCCACCAACAGTAACGCGATCGCGTGGACAAATACCAGCTAGTTCTAGCATCACATCATCAGCGTGTTCCATATTTTCCAGGGTAATGATGCCATTTGTCTGATCTAGTAATGCTTCCACCTCAGCATCAGTCATAGCTCTGGCGCGTTCGACATCATAGCCTGGTAAATGAGCAATATCCTCCCGAATAGTCGCCCGATAAGCTTCCCAATGAGCAATTCCGACACCAAAAGTGATTTTGACACTATGGATTTCTGTATAGCTTTGAGCGGCTAATGCTGCTGCTGCTGTTAATAACCCAGGTGTAGCACCACAACCAGTCATATAAGTAATACCAGCTTGTTGTAGCTCATCTTTTAGCTGCAACAATTGCTCAACGGCGCTGGTACGTTTCATCGCATCTACTAACACCCCTTGCCAACCAGAGGCAATGAATGCCCGCGCGACATCAGCCATAAATGTATTAGGCAAATTCGGGAGGGCTAGGAAATAGCCATCTACAGAAGCTTTACTAATTAATTCTTCAATACTGCTATTGCTAAGAGTGCCATAAGGCTCTAAATAACCCAGCGACCCGTGAGACTGGTAAATTTTACTACAAGAACTTGGATCTAATCCTTCAGCATGATAGGCATAGCCTTTTTGATCGGCTGCTGCCACCCAAAGCATCTCTTTTTTAGGCGCGATCACTCTAGCAGCAGCTTGACCCAGACCACCAAAGCCCAAAACACCTACATTTATTTGCTTGACGGCTGGAAAGTTGCTTAAACCTGTAACTTGCTCTGCACTCATTTGTCTTAACTCAATTGGCATCAAGTTTAATTATCACTTTAAGCCGTAAGGGATCACGCTTTTCCAGTTGCTCAGGGAAATTAAAATTTATTTTCTCTATCTTGACGTAGATGAAAAGTTAAGCGAAACTGACAAATAATCAATGTACTACTCACTGTTTTAATAAAATTTGTTAACTTTTGACTCGCTGTGACACAATTAATGAAAATTAGTTTAGTCGCTTGCGACTCAGTGGGTGGTTTAAGAGTACTTTTCCACCGTCATACTGCTACTGTCGTTATTGCCGTAGCCTAGCTTGAGGATTTACTACGCCATGAGCATGGAAACGTTAGAGTTTGTGATTTATCCCGATGGTCGGGTTCAAGAGAAAGTGACGGGAATCATTGGTGCCTCCTGCACCGAAGTAACTGCTGCGATTGAATCTCAGCTTGGTAACGTCATTAATCAGGAGCAGACATCTGAATATTTTGCTCAAGAAGTTAATCAAACAGCAATAGCGACAACGCAAGCAACCTACAGCGAGTGGTAGGTTTTTTTAGTTCCTGAATTCAACCCTAATAAATCGCCATGTCACACTTTAGCAACATCAAAACTCAAATCCGTAACTTAACTTCTTTAAAAGCTGCTTTAACTGATATCGGAATTAACTGGAAATCTGGCCCAGAAACAGTTAGAGGCTATCGCGGTCAAACCCGTAATGCAGAAGTTGTAATTGAGCAAGACAATGGTTACGACATTGGCTTTAGTTCTAATGGGAAAGAATATGAATTAGTTGCCGATTTGCAGTATTGGCAACAACCTCTATCTGTAGATGGTTTCCTCAATAAGGTGACACAACGTTATGCTTATCACTCAGTTTTGAGTGAAACAGCAAAACAAGGTTTCCAAGTTGCTGAACAACAAAATAATGCCGACGGCTCAATTCGTTTAGTCGTACAACGCTGGAGCGCATAATGTCTAATTTATCGCAGTCACCGTTTGATCCGAACTCAAATCGTTCTGGTTTAGAACCAGAATTAGGTGGATTTTTAAGGGATTCTCCTGAGCGTTCTGGTTTTGAGCCGGAATTAGGCGGTGTGCTGCGACAGAAAGGCGTTTATGTTGATGAAATTACCTGTATTGGCTGTAAGCATTGCGCTCATGTAGCTCGGAATACATTTTACATTGAACCGGATTATGGGCGATCGCGTGTTGTCCGTCAAGACGGCGACCCTGAAGAGGTAATTCAAGAAGCGATTGATACCTGTCCGGTTGATTGTATCCACTGGCTAGATTATACAGAGTTGAAAAAGCAAGAAGAAGAACGCCAGTATCAGGTAATCCCAATTGTAGGTTATCCCTTAGATCATGCAATTGTTACTGCTAACAAACGTCGTCAAAAACAGAAAAAGCAACAAAAAAAACAACCGTAATTTATGTAAAAGGGCTGCATCTAGCAGCCCTAAATTTTTATTTAAGAGAGTTATGTTGCGATAATAATTGCTCAACTTTAGCTTCTTCAATTTTGGAAGTTAATCTTTTAGCTTCGTGAAAATCTCTTTGTGTTTTTGCCAAAGTAAATGTAGAACCAACTGAGAACGCCACTCCCATACCCATAAAGCCTTTGATCCAGTTATCTGCTGGTAGGTTAACAATGCCAACGGTTGTCATGCCAATTGAAAGCACAAAAGCAGCCCAAGTTTGAAATATCCAAGCGGCGCTATCTCTCTGAGGATGAAGCTGTTGCATAAAATATCTCGTTGTTTAAATTTTATTGGTGAACTAATTAATATTTTAATACTAAATTTTCATCTGTCTTAAGTAGTAGGTGGATGGACAGTTTTTTAACTGGCTCAAGAGATATTAACAATCGAGATTAGGCGAGCTATTTTAGGTAAATCAGGGCTTATGCAAAACAAGGGCGCGGGCAAGAGTCTAACTTGCGGATGAGTATTAATAAGTTAAAATTGTTTACATTTGTTAATATATAGTTATACGAAGTTAGTAAAAATCATGCAAGACGCACCTAAAGTAATTACACCTCCGATTATGGATGTCGCAGATCGGAACGCTTGGAAAACTGGCTTTACTCCACAAGCTGAAATTTGGAATGGTCGTTTAGCAATGCTGGGCTTTGCAATAGGGATAATAATTGAATTAACTTCGGGCGATGGGATTTTACATTTCTGGGGTTTGATGTAGTTTAAAAGTTAGGACTTACGCAGAAATCATCCTTGATGTTAGGGCGGGTTTATGTATATCAATGGCTTGGAAAGATAAATTTTTGGTGCAACCTGCCCCTACAAGCCTAACTTTAATGTGATCTGGCGTAAGTCCTGAAAGTGTTACTTCCCTTCCCGTCGAGGGGGAGGGAAAGATTATGAAATTTTTTAAACTTAAAAATGTCTAAAAAAAGCCCCCAGTTGGAGGCTTTTTTCATTATGAAAAGAACTACGGATCTAAAGAATGTAGAGCAATAGAAACAGAATAATCCAGACGACATCTACAAAGTGCCAGTAAATTTCTGCTGCTTCGACACCAAAGTGATTTTCACTGCTGTAGTGGTCTTGTTTGAGCGATCGCCACAATACAGCCAAAATAAGTATTAGACCAAAGGTAACGTGCAAACCGTGGAAACCTGTCAAGACGAAAAATGTGCTGGCAAACAGGTTAGTAGTGAGACTAAATTCTAAGTGGAAGTACTCATAAAGCTGACCAGCCAAGAAAGCTGCACCCATCAAAGCAGTTACAGCAAACCAAGTCCTTAAACCTGCTACATTATTCTTTTTAATCGCGCTGTCTGCTTGGTGGATGATAAAACTGCTGGCAATAAGAACTATTGTGTTCAATCCAGGCAGTAAAAGTTCTAACTGTGGGGTTCCTTCGGGGGGCCAAGTTGGTGTGACAGCACGGAATGTTAAATAGGCGATAAATAAGCCCATAAAAATCATTCCTTCAGCAACCAAGAACACAATCAATCCAAAAATCCTAAAATCAGGATGTTCTTCGTGATGGGTATGTGTTGCCTCAGCCGCATGATGATAATTAAGCTCAGTTTTTGCGGGGTCAATTGTTGAACCTTGCATGAATCTCTAGTACCTCTTAAGTAAAAAATTTATGTATTAGCGGTCAGCTATCAGCACTCAGCAATCAGAAATAGACCTGTCTTGAAAATTGGAATGAGGAAGGGGTGAGGAAAATTTTTCCTAACTGCTTGTCTGATAGCTGATAAGCTGTTCCACATTTAACTTGCACAACTTTGAGCATGAAGCCCTTGCGCCGCGTACACCAAATTGGAAAACTAAATGTGGATTAGCTTAGCTTGATAGCTAAACTACTCGCGATTTTGACTTTCGCCTTGGCGATCATCGGGATGAACGGCAACCGCAGGGTCGGGATCAGCACGTAAGACCGAACTAGGGCCAGCAGACAAAACTGGATCTTTAGCCTCAGACATAGCCACATTTACTTCGGTACGGCGATCGCCTATACCGTAGTCATAGGGGCCAGTTGCCAATACAGGTAACACATCAAAATTCTCAATTGCTGGGGGTGAAGTTGTCATCCACTCCAGGGTTAAAGCACCCCAAGGGTTATCACTAGCTTTCGCTCCATACATCCAACTCCAGATGGCATTCACCAAGAAGGGAATTGTCGAAACGGCTAGGATGTAGCTACCAATGGTGCAAACAAGATTGAGGTTGGTAAATTGAGGGTCGTACATGGCGACGCGCCGAGGCATTCCCAATAGCCCTAACTCGTGCATTGGTAAAAATGTGAGATTGAAGCCAAAGTATGTCAGGACAAAGTGAACTTTTCCCCAAGTTTCGTTGAGCATCCGCCCTGTCATTTTTGGGAACCAGTGGTAAATACCAGCGTAGATTCCAAAAACACTACCGCCAAAGAGAACGTAGTGCAGGTGAGCGACGATGAAATAAGTGTCATGGACGTGAATATCGAAGGGAACCGCAGCAACCATAACTCCGGTGATTCCGCCAACGACAAAGGTAGAAATTAATCCCATTGCAAATAACATGGGGCTTTCCAAGCGGATTTTGCCACCCCACATGGTCGCTAACCAGCTAAATATCTTGATTCCAGTTGGTACGGCAATAATCATGGTGGTGATCATGAAGAACATCCGTAACCAAGCTGGGGTTCCACTGGTAAACATATGGTGCGCCCAGACAATCATGCCTAAAAAGCTGATTGCCAAACTGGAATATGCGATCGCTCTGTAACCAAAAATCGGTTTACGAGAATGTACAGGGATAATTTCTGAGATTGCCCCAAAAAAAGGCAAAATCATAATGTAAACCGCAGGGTGGGAGTAAAACCAGAACATATGCTGGTATACAACTGGGTCGCCACCACCTGTGGGGTTAAAAAAGGCAGTTCCGGCTAATAAGTCAAATGCTAATAAAATCAAGGCTCCTGCCAAAACAGGTGTGGTAAGTATTACCAGCCCCGAAGTTGCCAACATCGCCCAGCAGAACAAGGGCATTTGATTCAACCCCATCCCTGGCGCACGCATTTTTAATAGGGTGACAAAGAAATTTAGCGCACCCAAAATTGAAGAAGTACCGAGCAACAGCAGACTCAAGATCCAAATTGCCTCTCCCCCTTTGTTCCCCATCAAGCTTAAAGGAGGGTAGGAAGTCCAGCCGGATTGCGCGGAGCCAATAAAGAAACTAGAAACTAATAACAAACCCGCAGGGGGAACAATCCAAAAAGCAACGGCATTCAGGCGAGGGAACGCCATATCCCTTGCGCCAATCATTAATGGCAACAGGAAGTTAGCAAAACCTCCCGCCCCCGCAGGAATGATCCACAGAAAGATCATGATCGTTCCGTGGAGGGTAAATAAGCTGTTGTACACATCTGGTGTAACTAAGTCAGGATCAGGGGTTGCCAATTCTGTACGAATGGCTGTAGCAAGCGATCCCCCAATCAAATAAAAGAAAAATCCTGTGACTAGGTATTGGATTCCAATTACCTTATGGTCAGTATTAAAAGTAAAGTAGTCTCGCCAGTTTCTCTGCCCAGGTTCTGAACTGTGGGCAGGTAGATTGGCAGTTTCTTGGAGTTGTGCTTGTGTCATAACAAAAGAATTCAGCAGTCAAAATTAAGAACTCAGAAGCACTTTGGGATTGTTGAGAACAGGTAAGGAATATCAGTGATGATGAGTAGCGTGAAGCTGTTGTAGTGTGTCTGAGGTGATCCCCATTTCATTAGCGTAGGGATCTAAATACTCACCTTCAGACAAGTTAGCAGGATTAACCGCCACAGCTTGCTTTAAGTCTGGGTTGTTTGCTACTTCTTGCTGACTTTGCAACCAGGTTTGGTAATCTTCTGGTGTGTGGACAATCAGCTTAGTATTCATTGCTCCATGATAGGCTCCGCACAATTCAGCACACCTGATGGGATACTCGCCTATTCTTTGAGCAGTGAAGCGTATTTCAGTAGTGCGACCTGGAATTGCGTCTTGTTTGAGCCTTAGTTCTGGAAGCCAAAGTGCGTGTATGACATCAGCAGCAGAAATATTCAGTTGCACTTCCTTACCTGCGGGAATATGCAACTCACCAGAGGTTACGGAACTGTCAGGGTAGTTGAAAATCCAGGCAAACTGGAGACCGTTAACATTAACAACTACATCTGCGGTTCTACCGATATTTTCTGGTGAAGCACCGACACCGACGGCTATCAGTTGCGAAGTGTCTTCATTTTCTACTGTAGAGCCAGGAAGTGTTGCGGCGATCGCGGCTCCCCGCATTTTACTTGCTGTGTGCATGGCATGGGGATCACCACCTGCCATTGGGTCAAAACCACCCATTGAGTTGTAAACTTCAAAACTGTAAATCGAAAGCCATGCAACGATTACAGCAGGAATGGCAGTCCAAAGAATTTCTAAGGGAACATTGCCATGAATTGGGGGGCCGTCGGTTTCATCATCTTTTTTCTTACGAAATCTAATCGCGGAGATAATTATTACTCCTTGAACAATGAGGAATATCCCTGTGGAAATAGTCATCATTGTGTTAAACAAGCCGTCTACTTGAGCAGCTTCATTAGATGCCGCTATTGGCAGTAGACCGTGATTTTGACCATACCAGAGGCTGATCAGCGTCAGCAAAATGCCGACAATAAGGGTAGATATAGGACTTGGTATCTTCACGATTTTTGAGAATTTCCTACAAAACTGCTTTAAAAATAACCAAGATTGATACCTGGATAAATTTTGCCTATGAAGACGGTTTGAGCTTTAGGGCAGTTAGCTTTGGGCTATGAGATATTCACGCGCAGCATTAGGGCTATAGTCTTGATGTTTTTCAATCTCAAGCTGACTGAGTAAGGGCTAACTACCTACTTCTACGGTAAAACAGTTAACAAACACTATGTTGTATCTTGGCAACTCTTTAGAATTTTCTTTGGGATCACCTTCAACTTTGTCAGAATAGCCTATGTAGCAAATACAAGGATTAAATACAACTCCCTTGTTTTAAGAAAAGTCAAATTGATATAAGCAATCGTAATCTCTAGTAATTTTAGGGGACACTCCTCCAATTGGAAGAAATTCCCAAGGAAGATTTCTATCTCAGGCTAACGTACTTAAATTGGTAAAGGATCTAACTATAGCTTCCAGACTAGAGTGCTAGTGTGGAAATGAGCAGGTACTCATAAATTGGTTAATTTAGATAAAATTTCAGATTTATCAGGTTTGCGATATGGCTAATTCGGTGTTACCACAGCAAGCTGCAACAAGTAGCGAATCCCAACCACAAGACCGCATCCGTCGTTTGGTATGGAAAATTGCGATCGCCACCCTATTATTAATGGCTGTGGGTAGTGCAACTCGTGTGATGAATGCTGGTTTAGCTTGTCCTGACTGGCCTTTATGTTATGGGCAGCTAGTACCTAGCCAGCAAATGAATTTGCAGGTATTTCTAGAGTGGTTTCACAGGTTGGATGCGGCATTGATTGGCTTGAGTGCGATCGCACTGGCTGGTTTATCCTGGTGGTATAGGCGATCGTTACCCGCTTGGCTACCTTGGGCATCAACTTTTGCTTTAGGTTTAATCGTCTTCCAAGGAGTCTTAGGGGGACTGACAGTTACACAACTGCTACGCTTTGATATTGTTACCGCGCACTTAGGAACCGCGCTGTTATTTTTTATCACCTTGCTAGTAATTGGTGTTGCTTTGATGCCTTACCAAGGCACGGGCGCAACTGGAAAGTTAGGTTGGGTAAGCTTAACTGCGGCTATTTTGGTTTACATACAAAGTTTACTAGGCGCGTTGGTAGGATCGAGTTGGGCTGTACATCAATGTTTTGGCGCATCGCAGTTATGCGCGGTGATGAATAGTCATATTGCTTTTGTTGTTCCTGCAAGTATTGGAACTTTGGCAGTTGTGATCATGGCATGGCGGACACCTGCATTACATCCGCTACTAAGAAAACTAGCTAACATTGCTGGTGGGTTGTTGGTACTGCAAATAGTTTTAGGGATCGCAACTTTCCGCTTACACCTCCAAGTAGAACCATTGACAGTATCTCATCAAGCCGTTGGTGCTACATTACTGGGTTCACTGGTGATGTTTACTGTTTTGGCATTTCGCGATCGCGCTCAAGGCTATAATTATCAGGCTTATAACTCTGTCGATGAAGCTAAAACTAATTTGTCAGAAGCCTAAACTCTTTAGTTAGACAGATAAAACCGCAGTTCAACCATGACTAAATTAAGTGCAATTACCTAGCTGCGTGTTGTTTTAAACAAAGGAATAAGGTGCAAATAATGACTGGGACGAGTATCTCTCGCCAACATCAAAATTTTTTAGAAGTAATTGAAAGCTATTACCAATTAACAAAGCCTAGAATTATCCCATTACTGCTAATTACAACCGCAGCCGGAATGTGGATGGCTTCAGATGGACAAGTTGATCCTGTTTTACTTTTGGTGACGCTGACTGGCGGTACTTTAGCCGCCGCATCTGCCCAAACGCTGAATTGCATTTATGACCGTGATATTGATTATGCAATGGAGCGTACTCGTAAGCGTCCTATCCCTTCAGGTAGAGTACAACCGCGTGATGCTTTGCTATTTGCGATCGCACTTGGTAGTCTTTCTTTTACCATCCTGACAGTTTTTGCTAATTTGTTGAGTGCGTTATTAGCCATGTCTGGAATTGTTTTCTACATGGCTATTTATACGCACTTACTCAAACGGCATACTACTCAAAATATTGTGATTGGTGGTGCAGCAGGGGCAATTCCAGCGTTAGTAGGTTGGGCTGCGGTTAGGGGTGATTTAAGTTGGGAACCTTGGCTATTATTTCTGATTGTGTTTATTTGGACTCCTCCCCATTTCTGGTCATTAGCGTTAATGATTAGAGATGATTATGCCAAAGTAGGCATTCCCATGTTGCCAGTGGTTGAGGGAGAAGTTGCAACTACAAAGCAAATTTGGATCTATACATTAATCATGGTTCCACTAACGCTGTTGCTGGTTTATCCGTTAGGGGCATCAGGGCTACTTTATGGGATAATTGCTACTGTTTTAGGGGGAATATTTATTAAGAAAGCATGGCAGTTGTTACAAGCACCTACTGATAAACAGGTAGCGCGATCGCTGTTTAAATTCTCCATCCTTTATATGATGATGTTGTGTACAGGGATAGTAGTAGATAGTTTGCCAGCGACACATCAAGTTACAGCATTTTTTACTCAACATCTCCAAACTTTGATTAGTGCTATTCCGATGATGCAATAACCTAGATGAAATGCGATCTGTATGTATAAAAAGTGACTGAGTAGGTTAAATATCAATCTTATGAGGTGGGCTGAAAAGCCCGCCTTTACTATTAGTGATAAGCTAACGCACATTTAAATTGTACATTTGGTAATAAAGAAAAAACGTTATCAAATATTCTTACCATCCCTCCTCTCCCTCTCAAACATAAAATTTAGAAACAGAACAGCTTATCATTTTGTTCACCACGCCATCAAAAAAACCAATACAATATGCGTAATATCTCTCTTTACCAATTACTTAATTACCGATTTTATATAAATTTATTTTTTTATTTTTATGCAGTTGCTGTATTTGTTTTGATCGCAGGCTGCACAACACAAAATGCTCAACAACTACGCCAGCAGAATGCTAACCCAGTAAATAAATTGCCGCTTAAAGTAGCGAACATAGATGAAAACAAAATAGTTATAGGTCAAACTATCTATGTACCAGCTTATTCTCATATCTACTTTGAAAATCAACAACAATCTATAGATTTGTCAGCTACACTTAGTATTCGTAATACTGACCTAAATAATTCCATCATTGTTACTTCAGTACGTTACTACGATACTAACGGTAAACTTGTTAAAAGCTATTTAGAAAAGCCTATAGCACTTACTTCCTTAGCATCTACTGATTTTGTTGTAGAAAGAACCGATAAAAGTGGAGGTTTAGGAGCCAATTTTATTGTTGAGTGGGTAGCTGAGAAAAAAGTTTCTAACCCTGTAGTTGAAGCAGTGATGATTAGTGCAGCAAATACTCAGGGAATATCTTTTATTAGTCCTGGTAGAGTTATTAAAATTAGGGATCAGAAAAAATAAATTTGTTGCAAAAGTGAAAGAAACTTTGATAACGTCTGCATTCTAAAAAACAAAATTATAATTTTTGCCATCAGTGTAATCAAATCGAGGGTAACTATGTACGTTTTAATCGGTGGAGCAGGTTTAGTCGGGGTAAGTTTAGCACAAAAATTGGTAGAACTAGGGCATACTGTTGCGGTAGTTGATATAGATCCCAATGCTTGCCATTATGCACGCGAACAAGTGGGAGTAATGGCATTTGAAGGTAGTGCTGTAAGTACAGAACTTTTACTGGAAGCAGGAATTCGCAAAGCTGATTCTGTTGCTGCTGTACTGCGGTATGATGCCTTAAATTTAGCCCTAGTAACACTCGCCAAACATTATGGTGTCTCCCATATTTTGAGCCGAATGCGTCATCGTGATTTTGAACAGCCACTACGAATTGCTGGGGCGCATCATATCATCAGTACAGTTGATCTGGCAGTTTCAACAATGGTCAATGCGATCGAGTATCCTGAAGTGGAATCCATGATGCACTTTGAGCAAGGTCAAATTGAAGTTCTCAAGATTTCGATTCCAGAACGATGCAATGTTATTGGTCGTAGCGTTGCTCAAATTGCTCAAGATTATCATTTCCCCACAGGCTCTTTAATCATTGGTTATCAACCCCATCCCCATACAGATTTAATGATTCCTAACGGCAGTACAGTATTAGAAGCAGGTTCAACTATTTTAATGGTGACAAAGCCAGGGTCATTACATCAGGTGATTGATTTTATTGGTGCGCGTTCCTAATCATCTTCTAATTTTAGCAGTTGTTCATTAATTGCTTGCAGGCGATCGCGTACAATTTGTTCATTAAGAATCCTCTTGCGGAATGCTTCGTTGAGTGCGCCTTTTTCGGCTAACAGTAAACGTCGCCAAATTGCATCAAATGTGGTTTCTTCGCCGCTTTTTGTACTTAGTTCTTCAGAGCGTTCATTATACAAATCCCGCAGCGTCTTTTCTGCTGATGCCACTTTCACTTGATAGGATGAGCGCATTTCTTCATAAATAGATTTCGGTAAAACACCTGATTTTAGAAGGCTATCTAATTCAACTTGCGCTGCCTTAGCCGTAATCAACTGAGCTTGTAATTCTTCAGTTTGCTGCTGAAACTTTGAAAAGGGAGAAAGCTGCAACCGTTTCACTAGCCAAGGTAGGCTTGTAGCTTGCCCTAACAACGACAGCAGCACCGTACCAAATACTAGGGCAACCAGTTCCTTTTGACCTAGTAAACTGGTAGGTAAGGTTAGAGCTAACGCCATTGATAAAGAACCTTTGATGTTGCCGAAAAATAAAACGTGCTGCCAACGCAAAGGAATGGGACGGTCAAACCAACGCAAAACAGCTAACAATGGATAGACTGATAAAAATCTTCCAACTTGATAAGCAATAACCGCTAACAAAACTGCGGGTAAAGCTTTCCAGATTGTGATTAAGTCTATTTCTATCCCAATTAGCAAAAAAATAAATGTATTTACACCAAAACCTGCATACTCCCAAAAGCTTAATAATGTAATCCGGCTAGAAGCAGAAACACTTTTAGAAAGTCCGATATTACCAATAATTAATCCAGCCACTACGACTGCTACAACAGCAGAAACTTCTAAATATTCCCCAATCTGAAAAGTTCCTAGTGCAACTGCAACTGTTAGTAAAATACTGCTAAGTGAATCGCCTGAACGCACAAATAAACCCGTACATAAGTAGCCCAAAGCTATCCCAACTAGGCTACCACCAATAATTACTACAAATAGTTCTTGTAAACTTTCTAAAAACGTTAATGAACCAGTTTGATGCACTTTTAAAATGAGGGTGAACACTACTAAAGCCACCCCATCATTGAATAAACTTTCTCCCTCTACAATGGTGGACAAACGCGAGGGAACTGGTACTTCTTTAAAAACTGCGATAACTGAAACAGTATCGGTGATTGCTAAAATCACTCCAGCTAATAAAGCTGGTATCCAAGTTAACCCTAATCCGAATTTTAATAATAGTGCTGTGGTTCCAAAAGAAATGACAACTCCTGGCCCTGCTAACAAAGCTATGGGTTTAATAGTGCTACGCAGGCGGCTGATATCGGTATTAATAGCTGACTCAAATAGTAGAATCGGTAGAAATACATTAAAAATTAGTGAGGAATCCAACCCGATACGGCGTGGTAGTAATTCTGTAATCGCTAGACCTGCTATGACTAAACCTGTGATATAGGGAAGTCGAAGGTAACGAGAGAGGAGGGCAACACCAGTGGCAACTAGCAGGAGAATAATTAAAACAGTAACTAACCCTTCTACGTTGTCATGGCTGGATGATTCTATTGCGCTAGAATTTGCTAGGAGAAACGGTGACAAAAATGAGGCAAGAGTTGCTGTTATTGAGGAAAGACTGTGCATGGAATTAAATCTGGGTTTCAACCAACAATGTATAACTACTGGAGTTTACAATTGAAAGGTATTGCCAAGGAAAATATTTTGAACTTATTTATCACAGTTTGACAAAAAAGATGATCTATTATTTCAGATTACTTCTAAATTTTTATTCAATAAATTCTCGCCAATTTTAGCGGAACCACTGCTTACTACAGTAGCTAAAACACCCGTTTGCACGTGACCAAAATGCTGTTTCAATTTAGCCAAAAGTGGTAAATCTAATTTGCCTGTTTCAGGATGGACATTGATATTTAAACACCGATTGATCGGAGCAGTAATTTTAATTTTAGCTTTACCAAGCATAAATTCTTGTCCTACCCACGTAAATTCTTCCCAAGGTTCTACACCTTCTATAACAATATTGGGTCGAAATCTTCTCACATCAACTTGTTGTTCTACTAAATCACTAAGTGCATTTAATGTCCCCTGACTTAATAAGGAAATATGCACAGGTTCCCTGTCTGGATAACGAGTATTGCCATTACTATCTCCCACAAAACGTAACGGCGCATGATCGGGATGCCTAGCTAATTCACTAGAGGTTAATCCTGCTAAATAACCAGTAAAAAATTTACTAATATTATTACGTCCATCTTTGGTATTGGTGGCACTTACTAAAAGTTTTATGTTATTACGCTTAACTGTTAAGATAGCAGTTTTAAAATCGTACTCACACTTTAATCCTGCTAAACCTGGCCAATCATTTTGTACTGCAAAATGACTTTTTTTCATCCAAGGAACAACAGATTCACCAATATCTGTAAGATTATCATCGTACATCAGAGCAAAAGTGCGATCGCCTGGAATACCATGCCCTTCTTTTAAAAACACAGATTCACAAGCATGAGGAGTAAGCCCTTTGATGTAGTAAGTGAAAAGTTGCTTAATAGTAATGTTAGGCATTGACGGCAAGCTGAAAGTTGGGTTAAGAAAATATTTGCTATTTTGGTAGCAGTATTAACTAGCTAGATATAAATATAAAACAAAACTCTCCTCTGTCTTAACGGAGAGGGGTTATAGATAAAACATCATACACAAGCTTATGCCACAATAAACAATAGCGCATCATAAAACCGTAGACAATGGTTTGGACGACTGGAAAAAACTGTGGGGTTGTCAATACATGATAGAACAGAGCCTGGGATAAGGCGATTTCGGGATTATCTATAAAGCCGGAGTAATTATGGAGTTAAAAAACAGTATTAAAGCTTTTATTTATCCAGGCGAACAACGAGGTTATGTTGCAGAATGTTTAGAAATATCCGTAGTCACTCAAGGCGATACATTGGATGAAATTGTAGACAATTTGCGCGAAGCAGTCGCTTTACATTTAGAAGGAGAAGATTCTGCTAAATTTGGTTTAGTTAAAAATCCTTCACTAATAGTAACTTTGGAATTACAGCCAGAATATGCCTAGACTAAAAAGGTTATCAGGAGCGGAAGTCATCGAAATTTTGTCAAGCTTCGGTTTCCAGATACACTCTCAAAAAGGTAGTCATGTTAAGCTGAAGCGTTCAGGAGTTACAGGTGAAGAAACACTTACAGTACCTAACCATCGAGAGTTAGATACCGGAACTTGTAGAGCAATTTACAGACAAGCCACTAAGTACATTCCTGAATCAGAACTGTATAGTTATTTTTATCAGTAATTAATTAGCCATATTACTAATACTGTTAAGCGAAGTACAGAAATACCCCACCCGCGCTACCGCGCACCCTCCCCTTGATAAGGGGAGGGGTGTACTACATTTAGATGCAAAGTGCTGTAAAAATCAGTAAATTGACATTAATATCAAAACTACAACAACGACTTCAGCGTTAAACTAAAACCAGGAACTACATCTTCACCGCTTAAATTTGCTGTAGCTGGATATTGAGTAATCGAACCATCAACGCGATACACATAAGCTTGCTGATTTTTTCGGTCAATTAACCATCCCAACTTTACACCATGAGCGATATACTCTTGCATCTTCGCTTTGAGGGTTTCCAAGCTATCAGTTTTAGAACGAATTTCTATGACAAAATCTGGTGCTAAATTTAAAAACTGATCTTCTCCCTCATCCCATCCTTCAGGTAAACGCCCTTTAGCCACAAAAGCAACATCAGGAGAACGTACTGCATTATTTGCTAATTTAAACCCTGTACTTGCACTAAATACTTCTCCTAAATCATTATTTTCTACCCACAAGAGCAAATACGCGCCTGCTTTCACTTCTCTATTTCCCGAAATGGCTCCAGTTGGTGGCATAGTAACTAATGTCCCATCAGCATTTCTTTCAAATCGCATTTCTGGATTTTTGGAACTGAGTTGCATCAGTTCTTCATCAGTAACAGTATTCCAAGTACTGACCATTTTTTTTCACTCCTTTACTGATGAAAGGTAATATATATTGATAGGAGATAGGGGTGTGAGGAATTTCCCTACCCCCTATCTCTTGCACCATACATCCTTTTTTTACTAATTAGCTAAATCAGGAAACACTTCTTGCACCGCAGGATGAACTATACGATGATGCTGTACATTCACTCCTTTAGCTAAAGCTTGATCAACTTCTAAAGCTTTGATTCCCCGATCAGCTAACTTTAATACATAGGGTAAAGTACTATTATTTAACGCTTGTGTCGCTGTCCAAGGTACTGCTCCTGGCATATTTGGCACACCATAATGTACAACTTCCTCCTCTATATATATAGGATGAGTGTGAGAAGTCGCTCGTAATGTCTCTATACATCCACCTTGATCTACTGCGACATCCACAATTACTGAACCAGGACGCATTTTTTGGACTAAACTACGGGAGACAAGAATAGGCGCACGCCGACCTAAAACTAATACTGCACCAATTAGTAAATCTGCCTCTGGTACAAGCGCGTCAATTTGTAATGAGTTACTGTAAAGCAGTTCTACTCTAGAGCCAAATAGTGTTTCTAAATACGCTAATCTTTCTACGTTGACATCTAAGATTTGAACTCTCGCACCGATACCAATTGCCATCCTTGCAGCTTCAGTACCAACTACGCCGCCGCCTAAAATTACCACGTTTCCAGGTCTAACGCCTGGAACTCCTCCTAAAAGTACGCCTCGCCCTCCTTGTTGACGTTCGAGAAATCTTGCTCCAAATTGCACAGCCAAGCGCCCAGCAATAATACTCATGGGAGTTAACAGAGGCAGTTTGCCATCTGGTAACTCAACTGTTTCGTATGCGATCGCAGTTATGCCACAATCTATTAAATGCTCTGTTAAACTTCTAGCTGCGGCTAAGTGCAGATAAGTAAATAACAACTGACCTTTTTCCATAAACTGGAATTCTGGGATCTGTGGTTCTTTTACTTTCACCACCAACTCTCGATTCCAAGCTTCATCGGCACTGTCAACAATCTTAGCCCCTGCCTGGATATAATCTTGATCTGTGAAACCAGAACCATTACCAGCGTTTGTTTCTACAAACACGGAATGACTTCTTTCACTTAAAACCCTAACGCTACTAGGACTCAACCCCACCCGGAACTCTTGATCTTTAGTTTCCTTGGGAACGCCAATTTCCATCTGGATACCTCTCGATTACCCATCCGTCCTGTTTCTAGCTTAATCAACTTAGGCTGGGATCGCCTTTTTTCGTTATGAAAATTATCTGCTGAAAGTCTATTTTGCTGTTGACATCTGGTTAATGAGGCATAAAATAAGACAAAATAGATCTAGATAGTAACACTTTGTAACTAAACTACCCGACTAGATGACCACACCCCAACCAACGACACTTCCTAAATTAGAAGAACCTAAATTTGGCTTTAACGATTATGCAGAACGCTTAAATGGTCGGGCTGCAATGATTGGCTTTACTATTACCCTAGTGATTGAATACATTACAGGTAAAGGGGTGCTATCTTGGCTAGGTTTGCAGTAGCAAATTTGGTTAGTACAACGCAGAATAACGTGAAACAACTGAGGCACTCCCATCATCTAAGTGAGGGGGAGTGCTAAGTGCAGTTATGTAAAAGATTTGTGATTGAAAAATGGTAACTGTACCATTATATGTCACAAAATAATCATAAATTAATGTAATAGTGGTAACTAGAATGAATGTTTTATGGACTCGGTTTTTACGCTCCACTTACCGTAAGGAACCTATTTCCAGTTTTATCTTAATTGCGGGTTCTGTAGATGCGGTAATTGGAGGAGTTGATCAAAGCTGGTCTTTGTTAAGCTTTGGTATCGCTACCGTAGGAGTTGCGATCGCACTGCGTTGGTGGCAAACTCAGCAGTACGAAATAGAGGCACCCGAAAAACAACCCAAATATTTTCTCACTTCTAACTCTTCTAGTCCTGCTTTACCAGTATTAAGTGAGAATAAGCGCCAACCACCTCGCTAAATTTAATTCAACTGGCGCAGTCAATCAAAATGGTTACTGTTTCAATTAAATTGCTGAAAATTGGTGAAGTTGCCATTCGTAGTGGTATACCTGTGAAAACTATTCGCTACTACGAAGATATTGGTTTGTTAAAATCAACTGTTCAGCGTTCTGAATCAGGTTATCGTTTATTTGGTAGCCAAGTTTTGAATAGATTGGCATTCATTAAACGCGCTCAATCTTTAGGGCTTAGTTTGAATGAAATTCAGGAAATTCTAAACATCCACGATTCAGGTAAATTGCCTTGTGGTGCAGTAAAAGAGCATTTAGAGGCTAAAGTAGAAGCGATCGCTAAACAAATTGAATCTTTAGAAATTCTCCAGGCAGATCTGCAAGGATTACTTTCTGGTTGGGAAGAACAACCGCCAGATCATCTAATTGCCCACACTATCTGCCCAAATATTCAATTTAATTTATGAAACCTACCACCCCTTACACTGGCTGGCAACAGCGTTTGACGTTTTTGATAGCTGTTGGCGCAGGTGTTACCAGTGTTAGTAGCTTAGTCTTAGATATAAGGTTGATTCAACCATTAGTTGCCCAACCGTTACCACCATATCAAAACCCATTACCGTCTGGGGTTAACCCTGCTGCACCATTTGATGCTTCTCCAAGCGCCCTCACAGATAACCCTTGGAAGAATGTTCAAGTTGTGCGTACACTTCAAGGTCATTCTGGCACAATTGATGCGATCGCCTTTAGTCCAGATAACAAAATTCTGATTAGTGGTGGTGGTGATAATGATGCTAATCTCAAGTTTTGGTTGCTGAAAACGGGGCGAGAAGTTGAGACGTTACGGGCGCAGCGCATCGGAATTAGTGACCTAGCAATGAGTCCTGATGGCAAAATTCTCGTTAGCTGTGGTGAGGATGGTGCTGTCAACTTATGGAACTGGGAAACGAAAAAATACACCCGTACTTTTACAGAGCATTCTAGTAATGTTTTATCAGTTGCGATTAGCCCAGATAGCAGAATTTTAGTTTCTGGTGGTTTAGATGGAATAAAAGTTTGGGATTTGCAAGCAGCGCGTCCCCTGTATGATTTGGCACTATTTAATAATTCCACCTATACCGTTGCGGTGAGGGCTGATAATCAGACTTTGGCAAGTGGCGGTAAAGGTACAAATATTAAATTATGGAATCTAAAAACAGGCAAATTAATTAGTAATATTTCAGGAAATGGTGGTGAAGTTACTGCACTTAAGTTTACGCCTGATGGAAAATACTTAGTTAGTGGTAGTAGCGATCGCACAATTAAAGTTTGGAACCTCAAAACTAACCAGCCAGTATTTTCTTTATTTGGGCATACAGATACTATTCGGGGTTTAGCTATTAGTCCAGATGGACAAACTCTTGCTAGTTCTAGTCGAGATGGTGTGAGACTTTGGGATTTGAGAAGTGGTGCGTTGATAACTAGGTTAACTCAGCATTCAGACTGGGTAAGTTCTGTTGCTTTTAGTCCTGATGGCAAAATGTTGGCTACTGGTGGCTTAGATCAGTTAATTAATGTTTGGCGATACGATGGATTGATGATCCCAAAAACTTCTAAGTAACTCGCTTGGGAAGAAACTGGTGATTGGGGATTTGCACTTTTAATCGCAGATGTGAGCAGATTCACGCAGATTACGCAGATGTAACCGAAGATTCGATTGACTAAGGTTACGAGGTCTCTTGTCGAAAATTTCCAATGCACGTTATTAGTTATAAAAATTTAAGGGATTATTCACAAAATCATGCTGACTGTCAAGAAGCATTGAGTAACTGGTATAAAATAGCTAGTAAAGCTAATTGGTCAAACTTGATTGAAGTACAAGCGGTTTTTCCTAAAGCTGAAGCTGTAGGAAATTTTACGGTTTTTAATATTAAAGGCAATAAATATCGGTTGATTGTTAGTATAGATTATGAAGGGCAATTAATTTATATTAAATATGTCTTGACTCATGCTGAATATGATGAGGACAAAGGGAAAAATGACCCTTATTTTTAATCCAGAAAAATATAAAGAACTTTTAACAACTTATTTACCAAGGTTGATCAGAACTGAAGCTGAAAATCAACAAGCTTTGGCAATTGTAGAGGAGTTGATGCACCGGAAGCGGACTCCTGAAGAAAATGAATTGTATCATCTTTTAATTACTTTGATTGAAAAATTTGAACAAGAGTATTATCAAATTAATCAGCAAAGTAATCCTCAATCTATGATTTTGTTTCTTTTAGAAGAATCAGGTAAGAATATAACGGATTTACAAGCTTGTTTAGGCTCAAAAAATTCGGTTGATAATATTATGCAAGGGAAAGACAAAATTTCTGTGGAAGAATCTAAAAAAATTGCAGATTTTTTTCATGTAGATCCGAGGTTGTTTATTGCATAAGTAGATCAAATAGCACGTTTTGTCTTAATTTTTAAAAGTTCTATTTCCTGTTTCCGGCACGTGGATTACTACTATAGGACTTACGCATAAATCATCCTTGAGATCGGGGCGGGTTTATGTGGATCAATGGTTAGGAAGGATAAATTTGTGGTGCAACCCGCCCCTACAAGCCTAATTTTACTGTTGAATGCGCGTAAGTCCTGTACTAGATAAATTTAGATGCACTACAACTTATCAGAAAAAATCTAGCTGAAAAAAAGAGAGGGAAGTTAACCTTCCCTCTCTTTGCATCTTTATTATTTTCTGCGTTATTCTCTCCTTTGAGCTTTTTCCGCAACATCTGAGCTTGTTTTTTGAGTTGTCGTTGTCGTGCGGAACCACCTTTGCCTTTGTTGTTTCTTCCCTCTTTGCGGGGAGATTCCCAACGTTTAAGTTGTCTAGCCATAATTCACAAATTTTTATTTTAATTAAATTATAGCTCAGGTTTACTAGAAAGCGTTACTAATCTAGAGATAGATTATCAGATCCTATTAGCGTTAGAAAAACTGTACAACAAGACTAACATTAATTAACCATTAATGAGTTGTCGCCATCGGTTTATTATCTTTTGTTACGACCCAATAAAAAATAATACATAATATTGTAATTAAAATATTTTTATGGTTAGTTTTTATTCAGACACAAAGAACCTTTTAATAAAAGCTGTTTATATCTTTAGGGAGTGGTAAATTTAAAAAATTAAAGAATAAGCTTAAATTTTGACAGATAGCTTTTGGCGAGTCAAAGGCTGAATTGCTGCTTGTAGATAATTCCTAAATAGCAGCTATGTTTCAGGATTGAAACAGATTTTTATTTTTGATGTTTGCTCAACAGCTTGGGGGTCTAACCCCTAGTTCGTCATGTGTTGAATTTAGTTAATGATTCCTTATTGTGTTGAATTTTCTCCTTACTCCTAATACCTGCATGATCCATGTTGCTTTCTAAGCTGGTTAATAAAGCCAAAAAATTATTGCGAAAACTAACATTAGTACACCGCCTGGGTGCATTAGTGTTACTGTTTTTAGGGTTAGTGTTTATCCTGCCAGCCCTAACGCAACAGCCTGTTACTTTAAATTTATTAATGACTGCCCCTGATGCTCAACCTTGGCAACAGGGACTGGTGAAAGATTTTCAACAAAAAAATCCTGGCATTCGGATCAATATTATTGAAGGCCCGAATGCAACAAATTTACTAGAAGACCTTTATAGTTCCTCTTTTTTGCTGGGTGATTCTCCATATGACTTAGTAAATATGGATGTCATCTGGACACCGAAATTTGCGGCGGCTGGGTGGTTACTAGATTTAACTAACAAAGTTACTCCAAAAGAGTTGGCAGCATTTTCACCTAAAGATGTGGAAGGGGGACGTTACGAAGGTAAATTGTACCGGATGCCGATTCGTTCCGATGCTGCAATGCTTTATTACCGGAAAGACTTACTAGATGCAGCAGGTTATAAACCGCCAGAAACGTTTCAGCAGTTAATGGAAATTTCCCAAGCTTTGCAGAAGGATGACAAAATTGATTGGGGTTACGTCTGGCAAGGTCGCCAATACGAGGGATTGGTGGCGATGTTTATCGAAGTTATGCAAGGATATGGGGGATTTTGGGTAAATCCACAGAATTTAGAAGTGGGATTAGATAAACCAGAGACATTAAAAGCGATCGCATTTCTGAAAAATACCATCAAAGAAGGCGTTTCCCCTCCTGGTGTCACAACTTACCAAGAAGAAGAAACGCGCCGTTTCTTCCAAAGTGGTAAATCTGCATTCTTAAGAAGTTGGCCTTATGTTTGGCCTTTAGCTAATCAACCTGATTCAGCAATTAGAGGCAAAATCGGTATCACCACAATGGTACACGCTCCAGGTGAACAATCTGGTGCTTGCTTGGGTGGTTGGGGTTTAGGGATTGCTAAATCATCTAGACATCCAGAAGAAGCTTGGAAAGCGATTCAATATTTCACCAGCGAGGAAGCGCAAAAGCAATTCATTTTAAGTGCGGGTTATGTTCCTAGTCGCAGGGACTTATTTAAAGATCCAGAAATTGTTGCTAAGTACGGTCACTATCCCAAACTTTTAGAGGTAGTGGATAGTGCTGTTTTGCGTCCGCCAATTGCCCAATATTCCCAAGCATCCGATATTTTACAACGCTATCTCAGTGCCGCGCTAACTAATCGGATGACTCCAGAAAAAGCAATGCAAGCTGCGGCTGACGAAACACGGCGATTGCTGAATGCAGGTAAAGCATAAAATCACTTAGCAAATATCTGCGTTCTTTAAAATCTTCACTCACATTATCCGCCCTCTCAAATCCTATGACGCACACGGATACAATTAGAGCAAGAGAACAGCGAACAGCTTGGATATTACTAATTCCAGCATTACTTCTACTTGCGTTTGTTTTTGCTTACCCAATTGGACGAGCATTCTGGTTAAGTTTATTTACTAAAAACTTAGGTACAGAATTACAACCCGTTTTTTCTGGTTTAGAAAATTATGGACGGATGGCTGGCGATGGTCGTTTCTGGCAAAGTTTTACTACCTCAGCAATATTCACCACAGCATCCGTAGTTATCGAGTTATTCCTGGGGATGGGAATTGCTTTGGTTTTAAATCAATCATTTCCAGGGCGCAGTTTAGTGCGTACAGTTGCTATCTTACCTTGGGCATTACCTACTGCTTTAATCGGTTTAGCTTGGGCATGGATTTTTAATGACCAATTTGGAGTAGTAAATGATCTTTTGCTGCGTTTGGGTTTAATTAAAACTGGGATTAACTGGTTGGGAGATCCGACGTTAGCAATGTTGGCTCTAATTTTTGCGGATGTCTGGAAAACTACGCCATTTATTAGCATTTTGCTATTAGCTGGGTTGCAATCAATTTCATCAGATTTATATGAAGCTCATGCAATTGATGGTGCAAGTCCTTGGCAAAGTTTTCGTCAAATTACGCTGCCTTTATTGATGCCACAAGTTTTAATTTCAGTATTATTTAGGTTTGCTCAAGCGTTTGGAATTTTCGACTTAGTTGCTGTGATGACTGGTGGTGGCCCTGGTGGTGCGACGGAAGTTGTATCGCTATATATTTACTCTACCGTGATGCGCTACTTAGATTTTGGTTATGGGGCGGCGTTAGTAGTAGTGACGTTTTTGCTGTTAATTTTAGCAGTTGCGATCGCAAGTTTTTTACTAAACAGAAGTCGCCACCACAATACCAAAACTGTTTAATTGTTTTGATTTGATGAGTTTATTAAATCCCTAAATAATTTCAGAGCGTCATGACTGTAATTACTGAACCAATAGCATCAACTCCTACTCCGCCAAGAAAAATCAATTTCTCCATAAAATCGATCTTACTACCGATAGTAGTGGTGTTAGTAGTTGTTTTCTGCCTAGCGCCAGTTTTGTGGCAAGTCCTCACTTCATTTAAAGTAAATCAGGATATTTCGGCGCTACCGACTGTTTACTTTCCTACACGATTTACCCTCAATCACTACATTGAGTTATTCGTGCGTCGTCCATTTTGGCGCTATATTCTCAATAGTGCTTTTGTCTCAATTACCTCCACAGCCGTATCTTTAGCTTTGGGTGCGCCTGCTGCTTATGCCTTAGCTAGATTACGCCCTTGGGGTGACAAAGCTATCCTTGCAGGCATTCTGATTATTACTTTATTTCCTGGTATTTTGTTGTTTTTGGGATTGCTAGAAATTATCCAAACTCTCAGGTTAGCAAATAATTATCTAGCACTAATTATTCCCTACACTGCCATTAATTTACCTTTAACAATTTTGGTGCTACGCAGCTTTTTTGAACAGTTACCCAAAGATTTAGAAGATGCTGCAAAAGTTGACGGTTATAACACTTGGCAAATGTTCACTCAAATCTTATTGCCGATGACAGTACCAGCTTTGGTAACAACTGGAATTCTTACCTTTATTTTTGCCTGGAATGAGTTTATCTTTGCTCTCACATTTATTACCCGTGAAGAAATGAAAACTATTCCGGTAGCTGCTGCACAGTTAGGCGGTGCATCAGTATTTGAAATTCCTTATGGCCCAATTGCTGCTGCGACTGTTTTGGGAACTTTGCCTTTAGTTTTACTGGTGTTGTTCTTCCAACGTAAGATTGTTCAAGGTTTAACTGCTGGTGCTGTTAAGGGGTAAGTGCCAAACTTGGTGCATCAGTTTTGTTTTAGGAATGAAACCACAGATGCACACGAGATTCACACAGATGACATAATTGATTCAAAAATTAACAAATAAAAATCATGGCAAGACTAGAACTGATCAACTTAAATAAAACTTATTCTCCTAAAGTTATCCCAGTTAAAGATATTAGTTTAACTGTAGAGAATAATGAGTTTTTGACTTTATTAGGGCCTTCTGGCTGCGGTAAATCTACAACATTGCGGTTAATTGCAGGTTTAGAAGAAGTAACACGCGGTCAAATCAGGATTGGGGGTGAGGATGTTACTAACAAACGACCAGGCGATCGCAATATTGCAATGGTATTCCAAAGTTATGCTCTTTATCCCCACATGACCGTTTATGAAAATCTTTGTTCTGGATTAAAACTTAAAAAAGTTCCTAGTGAAGAAATAAAAAGACGAGTAACAGAAGCAGCCAGAGTTTTAGGTTTAGACGAAGGTTTAATGAGTCGCAAACCTGGTCAACTGTCTGGAGGACAAAGGCAACGAGTGGCTGTTGGTCGTGCTTTAGTGCGTAGTCCCCATGTATTCTTATTAGATGAACCTTTAAGTAACTTAGATGCGTTGCTACGTGAAAAAGTTAGAGCAGATATCAAAGAATTATTTGCTGCTCAAGGTGTTCCTGTAGTATACGTTACTCACGATCAAACAGAAGCTATGACGCTTTCTACAAAAGTAGCTGTGTTAGATCAAGGATATGTACAGCAACTAGATTCACCTGAACGCATTTATAGCCATCCTGCTACTCAATTTGTTGCGGGATTTGTGGGAAGTCCGCAGATGAATTTGTTAACTCTACGTTGTGAAGGGCGTAACGCCATGCTAGGTGATTTTGGTATAACATTACCAGGATTTGTAGATAGTGTACCACCTAATGTAGTGTTAGGAATTCGTCCTGAAAACGTCCGTATTGCCCGATCAGAAGATACACAAACTGTTACAGGTAGAGTATTTTTAGTAGAAAACTTAGGAATGCACTATTTAATTAGTGTACGAGTTGAGGATGCTCAAGGAAATTCACCTATTGTGCGGGCTTTAGTACCATTAGACCAACCTTGGAGTAACGAGCGAATTACATTAGCTTTACCAGCAGAGAGTATTCATTGGTATGACCATCAAACAGGTGATTCACTTGCGAGGAAAAAAATGGTAGGTGCGATCGCTTAATAATCATAACTCCGCAGTAATATTAAGTCCAGTAATATAAAACTCAATTAAAGAACAGTGAAAATTCATCTTTTCACTGTTCTAATTTCTTTTTTAGCTCTTTTATCGTTTAGGACTTGATAGCACATCTAGTATTGTGCGATTACGCTATTGCTCATCCTCCTCTGTAAAACCTAACCAGAAAAGTATTACTTTCTCTACTTCTGCTATCTGATCTAATGTCAAACTTCCCAATTTGCGTAGCAGCTTTGCATGGGGAATCGTAATCATATTTTGTATGTCGAATACTCCTGATCTGAGAAAATTAGCTTTGATTTGTACTTCAAATCTTGAACCGCGTGGGCTTGTTGTATGTGGGATGAGAGTCGCTAATGCTCGGTCTTGGTCTAAAGCAGGGATACTAATTACTAAACATGGTCTAATTTTTGCTGCATAACCTAGGTCAACAAGCCAAACTTCTCCGCGATTAGGACTACTCATAAACGGATTCTTGTTTATCTAACTCTAGAAAAACTCCTTCAGCATTGAAAATTAAATCTTCATCAGATAAGGGTGCCAAGTCTAAATCCATTACCCGCTTCAAAATCTCTGAGGCAAACTCCAGTCTTTCTGCATCTGTTAAGCTATTAAAGATTGTTAGGAGTTCCTGTACTACAACAGTCACAATCTTTTTCCTCAACTTTGATCATTGATATAGGTATAACATTATTACTTTGACGATCGCACTAATAGAGTGATGCGATCGCGCATACCTCAGATATTTAGTATGTTTGAGATGGTTGGGCGTTGTATCTGGTAACGTAAAAATTCAAAATTTAGCTGATAATAACTATGGCACAAACTCAAACAAACTCTAAACGTAAAGTGTTGCTTTACCCTGGTGAAGATGGCTATTTTGTTGTCGAAGTGCCTAGTTTACCAGGTTGTATTAGTCAAGGTAAATCACGGAAAGAAGCTTTGGCAAACATTGAAGAAGCAATTTCTCTCTACATTGAGGTTCTACAAGAGCGAGGCGAATCTATTCCAGACGATAAAATTGAAGTCGTACTGGTATGAGTAAACTACCAGTCATTTCTGGTGCAGAATGTGTCAAAGCTTTAGAAAAAATCTGCTTTGTTGTTGTTCGACAGCGTGGAAGCCACATTATTTTAGTGCGTGAAGAACCTAAAATAACAGTTAGCGTACCAAATCACGATTAGCTAGATCTAGGTACTTTGCGTGCAATTATCCGACAAGTAGATTTGAGTGTTGATGAGTTTGTTTTGCTACTTTAACTAACTAGCAGACCACTGAGAAGATTAAACTACAACTATTAATATATATCATTCTTCAGCTAAGGTGTTTCTTTATCTCCACATTTTTGGAGAAAAATCTGGTAATGTTTTTCTAACGCAATTAAATTGGGCTTAAAAGCATCCTCTTCAGGAATTTGTATTTTCTTACCATTTAATTCTCTGTAACTTTTACTAAATAATTTAGGTTTTGGAGCAGGTAGCACTTCCTCCAGGTAAATCCTCTTCTTCATAAGCTTACCTGTCTTTAGATTTAAAACTTCTGCTATTACGCCAGATTTAGTCTTTTTAGACATTGTTATGTATTTAAAGTATTAAGAAGTTTAGTTACAAATTAGCTGCTAATAAAGTATGTAAACTTTGCTCAGTCTAAATACATTATCTTTAGGCTCACGCTATGTAATTCATTATATGAGACTGCTTGCTTGCTAGAACAAGTGTACTAGCAAATTTGAGAAAAATCAATTTCTTCTCGTTTTTTAGAAAAAATGGAAACATCGGAAACATTATAGAAACATTGTGAAATTTTCTCCTATTTTTCAGGGAGCAAAGTCAGAATTAGGACATCTGAATTTAAAGGAGATGACAGATGCCCGTAACTCGTCACCGTCAGCGTATTCTTGAAGTTCTGCGGGACTGGTTTAGCAAGTATGACTACAGTCCTACACTCGAAGAACTTTGTGGGGAACTTGGTAAATCACCTAAACACCGCGCTACCGTGCAGCGTTGGTTGCAGACGATGCGAGGTACTGATGTGGACTGGGACGATAACATGGCTCGGAGCATACGCTTGCTTCATCCTGATCCAACAGTTCAATCACAACCGCAACTCCCTGTTGTAGACACATTGCGATATTTAGCAACGGGTCTTACAGAATGGGAAGGCTTGTCAGATGACAGCGATAAAGTAATTCCAGAGGCTTTAAGGTTGGGTCTTTCGCGTGCTTACTTGACTTCTTTATTACAAGGAGATGAGGAAGCACCGCAAAATCTACCTGAATTCATTGACTGGGCAAACCGTCCGTTAGCTGAATGGCAGCCTGCTAAGAAGGAATTGAAATATTTAGCTGATGATGTGTCTCTGATTGAGGATGGCTTATTATCGGAATTTACTCTTCAGTGGCATATTGAGGGCAGCGACACAGAGCGACAAGTTCAAGAAAAACTTTTGAATGATGTTCGTTTAGAGTGCAAACAGTATCAGAAAGAAGAAGCTTATCGGGAATTTCGCAAGTTAATCATTACCCAACCTGTTTTACGCTATCGAGAATATCGCCAAGTAATGACTTCCTCAGCTTTGAGACCAGTACGAGATTTTGTATCAAGTGCATACATAGATCTGCGAAAACTCCAGTCTGAGGATGTTTATCGTTTTTGTCCGCGCTGTAAGTATCCGCAGCGTCGTAAATCAGATAATAGCTACGGCTGTCGTAGTCCTGAATGCGATCGCTTAGGCAGAGAACTCAAGCTCAACCCAATACCTACTATTTCTGTTGAGGAAGCTGATGAATATAAAGTTGTTACGCCTGGAATTCACCGCTATGGAACTATTCCAGGGATCTGGGAGATTGATTTGTATCAACAGCTTAGTCAACTAGGCATTAGGGTGACACTTTGGCCAGAAATAGACGAATACGACTTATTGGTTGATTTTGGGCATAAGCAGCGTTGGGGAATTGATGTGAAAGATTGGTCATATCTAGACCGAGAACGCCTTGAAAAAGTGAAATATCGCTCGGAACTTAAAGCAACGTATGTAGTTTTTCCAGATGCTAATGAGCATTATCTACGAATTAGAGTTGTGCGCGATCGCCTTGAACCTGAACTTGGCGGCGTTAAATTACGCCTGATCAGCGAAATTATTGACGCAGCCAAAGCAATTTTGGAGGGAAAAAACCATGCGTAAGATTTCCCTATGGAGCAAACCCCTCCGCAAATTACTAAGGCAATCAGTAGATTTGAGAAACTATGTTAGTTCAAAACTGCTAAACGCATCTCCTCAAGACACACAACGAGAAATTAATCGCATAGCTGTTTTAATTTCTGAAGTGGAACTTGGTCTATCATTGTTGCAACGAGTAGCTCCAGATAATCCGGCGATCGCAGTTTCGGCGCTACTAACAGGTTATCGTTACCCAACTGAACCACTTCAGAATGAAGACAATTGGCGAGTGGTACAAAATGCTCGTTTCTACCTTGTCCGCCGCAAAGGTAAAGACTGGGAACGCTATCTTGCTGAGTATTTAGAACTACCTAGAATATTACGTGGCTTCGATCTTGCTTCCAAGCAAGATCCGCCCCAAGATATTCCCACAAGTATCTATCCAAATCGCGACCGACTATATCAAGCAACTCTTGAAACAACTCCTCCACATAGTCAGCAAGAAGTTAAGCTAGCAACTGAAGGCACTTGGTATGCACGCATTACTCATCGAGGTCAAGCTCCTGTTGAAGTGCCAATTCCTATTCCTGAAAGTGTTGCTCAGTTGGCTCCTCGTTCTCAAGTTACTTTCAGGCGTACCAGATCTGCCCAAAATCCATCGGTAACGGTTTCACTAGAACAACTGTGGGAAACTGCCCGTGAAATGGATGAAAAACTTGCTAATAAAGGGTATAAACCAGAAAATTACGGCGATCGCTTAGAAAACATTGCGTTGCAACTGTATTGCGACAGTAGTAATAATTT
Organism: Oculatellaceae cyanobacterium; assembly: GCA_036702875.1. GTDB lineage: Bacteria > Cyanobacteriota > Cyanobacteriia > Cyanobacteriales > PCC-9333 > Crinalium. The sequence goes on from DATNQB010000017.1 coordinate 63,387, forward strand.
CCAACCAGGCTCAGAGTTAACTATTCATCAACTCCTGCATATTGTTGGACTGCTGAACGTTGGTAAATCAACCTTTATTGAAATTTTGATTTATCACTTAGCAAAACAAGAGCGACGATGTGCGCTAATTGTTAATGATGTGGCGAGTGCAGTTCGTATTGCTTCAAGATTTGCTCATCAGTTTGGGATTCCCGCAGTGCCTATTTTGGGTAGCGATCGCTTTGAGCAGTTTAAGAAAATTTATGAACCTATCCTTTCTCAAGGAGGCGAAGACATTTCACAGGGTGGAGTTCATCCAGCTTGGCGATGGTTTAGTCCTATTTGTCCGCTTCTGGCATTGGTGCAAGCAGAGGAAAAATGGAGTTTTGGAGCCGAACCTTGCCATAGCTTATACAAAAAAGAAAAGCCTGTTAATAATGAAAATGAGGAAGAAGAGGATAATGGGTATACTTGTCCTCTTTACTACAAGTGTCCTCGTCACCAAGTTGAGCGAGATATTGCTCAAGCAATGGTTTGGGTACTAACGCCTGGTAGCTGGATTCATACACGAGTTCCTCGCCAACTGTTTGATACAAGACTGACATTTGCAGAAGCAGTTTATCGAGAATGCGATTTTCTCTTTGTTGATGAAGCCGATCGCGTCCAAGTTCAACTTGATGAAGCTTTTGCACCCAGTGAAGTTTTACTAGATAACTCTGGCAGTTCTTTTCTTAATCGTCTTGGGATTAATGTTTCCACAATTTACACTTCTAATCGCAGTCGTTTAGCTGGGAACTTATTAGCTGATTGGAAACGCGCCAGCGACAATGCCCAAATTGCTACAGATCGTATATGTCATCAACTCTATAACGATAATGAACTTGCAGATTGGCTTGGGCCTACGCCTTTTACTGGGCGATCGCTTTTTGCCCGCTTAGTTCGAGAACTAATTGATTTACAACAAAACTCTTCAGCAACAGCAACTCCATCTAATCCTCCATCTCGTCAAACCCGCCAACAACGCTATCAACAAAAACAGCAGCAAATTCTCGCTGGTTTGCCATCATTAGCACAACGCGAACGTCAACAAGAACTAATGCAAACCATAGAAGGATTTTTAGGAACTCCTCTAAATCCCTCTCAAGGAAAACAACTGAGCCAAATTGCTTTAGCACTACTTGCAATTGAAGGATTTAACGAAGTTTTGCCAGAGGTACAAAACTGGTGGCGTAAATGGGCAAAAGAAAATAACTTGCCTTTACCTAAAAATGATGAATGGGAATCTTTTCAGCGTAAAACTGTATTCGCTATTGTGATCGCTATTTTAGAAAATCGCTTGACTTTTCTTGTTGACGGCTTGTCAATAGTGAGCCGTTTTTTAGATCTGCATGAGTTGAGTCAAGCACTATTTTATCGCCCGCCCCGCGATTATTTGCCTGTAATTCCGAATGCGCCTGTGGGAAATATTTTAGGCTTTCGTTACAGTCGGGAACATAATGCGCCAGGAGGTAAACTTGACTATTTCCGATACGTTGGTGTTGGTCGCGCTTTACTACTAAATTTTCCTACACTCTTTGCCGCCGATGATTGGGAAGGAGCGCACACAATTTTAATTTCTGGTACAAGTTTTGCTCCAGGTTCACCTGTTTACAATATTGCAATTCGACCACAAGTATTGTTAGAACTAACTCAAAAAAAGGGAGCAGGTATTGGCAGTAGTGAATTTGGTTTTACTCCCCAAAAGAATGTTAGCGGTCAGCCAATTTCAATTTCTGGATTGTATACAAGTAGGCGTAAAACTGCTGCTAACGAGATGGTTGAAGCATTGTGTCGTACTACAGGCGGAACAAAAAGTTTCCTTGACGAACTTCTAGAAGATTTAAGAAACCGCGAACAAACAGATCCAGAGTATTGGCGCGATCGCCAACGCATCCTGATAATTACTAATAGTTATGACGAAGCTGATTGGGTTGAATCGCGCCTTTGTCGCAGCTACTTTACACGACATATTGATCAGATTGCGGCTTTACGTCGTGACAGTGCGCCAAAATCCTTGCCTGGTATTCGTCGCAGTCAGATAGGCAATCTTAAGGAACTTAACACTCAAATTGTCGTTGCGCCTTTGATGGCTTTAGAGCGTGGATATAACATTCTCAATGAGCAAAAAATTGCTGCGTTCGGTGCGGCACTTTTCCTGTGCAGACCTATGCCAGTTCCTGACGATTGGCAATCGACAGTGCGACAGTTAAACGCATGGGCGCTTAAAAATTATCCAGATCCAGCCAACTACGTCAATTTGAATTCGCAATTGTTATCAAATTTTGAAGAACGCTTCTACCGTCTAGCTATTGCTGAATTGACTAGGCTGAATTGTCGTGCTTTGAGATTTGAGCAATTAACTGAGCGATTAGTTAGGGGAAATGTCCCTTGTATTGTTCATTTCTTGGATGCCAAATTTGCTCCACAATTAGCGCAATCAAATTTTCAACAATCAGATTCAACAGCTACATCTTTATTAATTGGTATCTGCGAGGTTTTACAAGAAGCAATTGAAGCGAATCATAAATCTCCTAGCGAGATTATGCTGGCGCGATCGCTCTACAACGATTTCTTTACAGCACTTACACAAACGAAAGGATTGCAATATGGCAGTTAAAACACTTTTCCCTGGAGCATGGGCATTACGTTCAGAGCAAGAATTTAAACTATTTACAATTACAGTACCTTCTTCTTGGCAACGAGCGGCTCAGGCACTAGCTCAAAAACGATTCAAAATGCAGGGCAGAGGTTATCCATCTGTTCCCGTGCATTCCCTAAATTCGATTGTTAGAGCTAGCTTTCCTCAAATCATTAAAACTGAGCGTAATGCTTGGAAAGAAAATAGTAATCATTGGATAATTGCAAAAGAACAAGTAAATATTTCGGACTTACCAGAACTGGTTAAAAACTGGTTACGGGAAGAATTTAACTGTTTAGGCGAGGACGAAGTTGAATTAACGCTCTATCAGCTAGATGATCAACTTTGGGAATGGAATGAAGAGCCACTCGTTTATCCACTCCAGCAATTACTAGCAGAATATCAGACAAATAATCTCTGTTTTTCAGCTATTCCTGATTACCTAGTTGACAAATTATTAGAACACCCAGAAATTAGCTTTGAAGGTGAAAATCACTCTTTTCAACTAAAATTTTACCGTGTTGTAGGACAAGCGGCTGAGTTAATGTCTTGGCCACCAATAGAAGTTACGTGTTTGAAAAGAGGAGAAGAAGTTGCAATAGCGAAAATCTCTTTCGTTATTTCTTTTTCAGTACAAACAATTCCTTGGCGTAAAGAACCAGTTGTATATCACAATTTATCTGTTCGACGCTGGATTAATACCCCGTTTAAGCGATCGCCTTACCCTGGAGTCACTGTTCATATCGGCGATTCATACCGATGGTTAGATTGTCAGCGTCAAACTCTGAAATTTATGCCAATTAGAGTACAACGTCTGGATGGACAATTAAGCTGGCCTCGTGCATTAAAGGAACTACTAGCTATCAATGACTGTCAATTACCAGATTTGCAAGAGATTATTCAACAACTAAACACAAATTGGCATTCTGAAAATTTATCAGTTAGAGAAATACAAACTGCGATCGCTTATCACAGTAGTTACAGCAGTAGCGGTATAAAAACTCTGTGTTTACCAGGCGTGAGTCCACGAGATCTGGCTAGCCTCGATCAAGTAATTTGCGATCGGCTTCCTGTAGAAAGAATAGGTAAAGCCAACCTTATCACTGCCTTTAAACCTTATCAAGATTCACCGCTAAGGGATTTATGGGACTCAAGGGCAGGAAAGCGTAAGGTGCAAATGCTACAACCTGAGTATGCTCAAAAAGCGGTACTGCAATTATGCAATCAAAACACTTTATCTATCTTGATAGTTTGGGAAACAGAATTTTGTAGAGATGCAATTGTTTACGAAATTTGCCAATTACTTGACCTGCAACCAACAAATGATGAACAGATTTATAGCGGAGTAATAGGAAGCGTTAAAATTCAGGCACTTCATGTTTCTGACTTAACGCAACCGTTAGATATTCCAGCTAAACTTTCTCCTGAAAAAAGGCAGCATCTACGCAAAAAATTCATGGAGAAGCGAATTCAAGAGATTATTAACTATCTTCCCAATCCAACTAAACTCTGTGGGGCTATTGTCGAAATCAAGCGAAAGCGAGATTACTTTCCACGAGAAGCAGATCCGAAACTGGCATGGCGGATTGGAGCAATGAAAAAAGGCTATCCCAATCAACATATTCATGCGCTTACTCCGAGTAATAGTAAGAGAAAAATAAAAGCTGACCAAGAACGAGTTAAACGTGCGGTTATAGACTTACTCCGTCAATTAGGCGCAATGCCTAACCCTGTTGTAGGGATGGAATTAGACGGAGTAAGTTCCAATTTGTGGTTAACCTGTTTCCATGTCATCCGTCGTAATCGCAAAACTACAGCTAATGGAAAAGATGTAAAAGTTGCGCTGATGGTTAGAGTCAATGCAGCAACTGGAGAAGTACAGCTAACAACTTCTTCAATCTTTCATACTCAAGGTTGGGTATCTTACGGAGAAGGACTTAAGCGATTACTTGATGAAAAGTGGGCAGATGAATCAACTTCTGAATCTGGGGAAGAAACCCTTAGTAAGGATCGCAAACAAGCTGAACAGCAACGTATTGGACAATTTGTAAGCCAATGCCTGAAAAGCTGCTTGAATTTGCCTGCTGAGGGCAAAGATTTACCGCGTGTATTATTTATGGCATCAGCGCAGAATGCACGAGAGTTATTACCTTGGTTAACTAATCCTCAGTTACCCAAAAATACTTTACCAGATGGACTAGCAAGACAATTAAATAATTCAGAGTGCGATCGCCTATGGGTGGTTCGCCTCCGAGAATTAGAAAGAGGGGAAACACCTGTAGTTATTGCAGAAGGTGAACCAGGTACTAGACCTACAGTTGGTGGCATCTTTAAGTGGGAAGGAGTCTGTGATTCAAAAGAGAATGCGGTTTACCTCAGTCTTAGAAATTTGTTAATAACTGAGAAGTATCCTCTAGCAAAGCGTCAATCACGTTTAGATAATGGTGGCGCTCCAGCAGCCAACCCAAAGCCATTGGAAATAGCAGTTATTTACCATCCAGATATTGAAGAAGAGAGACTTGTAAGTTTAGTACATACTCTAAGAAATCGCTGGTCTTATTTTGCAGATGATGTTTCTTTACCATTGCCGTTTCCTTTCGCAATTAAGGCTAAAGAGTACGCTGTTAGCCCACAAGACACAATAGATGCTTTAGAGAGTGAGGGCGAAGATTTTGATGATATAGATTGAAAGCGATCGCATCATAACAATTTGAATAGCTACAACTTGCCTTAAAGCAGCGCTAATAAACATTTATTTTGCACATCTCTTAGATTTTCTTAGGGCAGGCATCTTGCCTGCCTTTAAATATGCAACTTAAAAGCAGATTAGCTTAATCTTGCAACAATAGTTCAAATGTATTATGAATAGTTCATCTGTACTAATAAAGTATCTAATTCTTACCTAAACTCTTTCTTATAAACCTAGAGCTATGACTGATTTTCCTCCGAGGTCTTGGTTTGGGCGCAAGACTATCTATGAGCTAATCCAGCACCATTTCCCAATGGGAAAGTCTAAAATCCGTATTGCGTCTGGCTTTTTTACTATCGAAGGCTGGCGCTTGGTTCGGGATGTTGCCAGAAACAAACACGTTGATTTATTGGTTGGAATTAACGAGTTAACGAGTTAAGTAAGTCAAATAAAAGAAAAGATGTAAAGGCAGCACAGGTTTTTCTCATTGAGGAATTCATGCAAAATCTAGCAACAGGATTTGCAGGCGATCGCCGTCAGACTGTAGAAGCTTTGGTTGAACAAATTAAGGCAGGTCAGTTTCGGATTGTGGATGCGCGTGCTATGAGGCATCATGCCAAAGTTTATCTAGTTGACTGTGAAATTGGCATTGTAACATCAGCAAATTTAACCGTACATGGCTTGACGCAACAAGTTGAAGCTGGAGCTTTGCTTGCTGAGAAAGAGGAAGTTATAAAAATGGTTGAAAAATTTGATGAGCATTTTGCTAAAGCGACAGACCTGACTCAGGAACTACTTAATCGTTTAGAATGCTGGTTAAAACTTGTTTCCCCATGGGATGCTTATCTCAAAACTTTGCTTACTCTTGAAGATAAAGCTCTTGATAGCGAATATACTCTGCCGACGGCCTATCAAAGAGCTATGATCGCTGAAACTTTACGAAAGATTATGGAGCATGATGGTACCATGTTAGTTGCTTCCACAGGTCTTGGTAAAACAGTTGTTGCTACTCACGTTGCTCTCCAACTCTTAAAAGCAAACGAAATTAAAAATGTATTACTGATTGGGCCAAAGTTAGTCAAGAAACAATGGGAACATGAGTTTCTTCAGGCCAGTATTTCGTTTAAATATATTGGATATCAAGCTTTAGATAAGGAAGACTCAAAATATGATGGTAGTCTTGAGGATTTTTTTGAAATAGAACCAATAATTAACAAAAAATGGCTGATTATTATTGATGAGAGTCATCTGTTTAGGGATTGCCACGATAGTTTAGATGGCCCCAAAAGACGTTCTTTCCAGAGATTAGTCTCTTTGATTGAGAAAAGCGGTTGTAAAGTTTTGCTTCTGACTGGCTCTCCTTACTCTACAGGTATTAAAAATCTTAATGCTCAACTTCGCCTTTTACCAAATACCGCAGAAATCAATATTGCATCAAATACAAGAGGTTCAAAACCTTTTGAATGGAGGACGAACAATATAGAAGAATTTATTAATTTACCTGTAGTATCTCAATTAACTACACCTCACGTTGCAAAATCCTATGGTAAAAGCGTTAAAAATGGCGTATCAATCGATTTTGGGGAAGAAAAACGTTATATTCCAAGAGTTATGCTGTCCCGATGCGACTTCACTTTATTTTTAGAAAGTGAGCTTGCTCAAGCTTTTCGTAATGGTTGCTTCATTGTTGAAGGTCGCCCCTTTCAGCGCAGGACTATAGAAAGACATGCTGAGGTTGCATGGGTAAGTTCACCTTGGGCAATTCGCGAAGTTCTTCAAAAAGTTATTAACACACCTGGAGAACCGAACTCATCATATAAATTTGAGTTTGAGATGCCGCAGTCACAGCGCCGTGAAAGACTAGAGCCTATTTTAAATCAGTTAAAAAAGATGATGTTTAATGATGATCCAAAGCTTTTATATCTATGTTTCCTCCTGAAAAAGATTTATTCCAGCCGTAAAAAAGTCATTATTTTCTGTGAGCGCCGCGCAACTGTTGTTTATTTAGTTACAGCTTTAAATAATTTGGTCTCTAAACTGCGAGTATTTGGCACAATTAGGCAAAGGCAAAATCAATATGAGCATAAAAGCGACCGAGAAATTTTACAGGCAATTAAAAAATTTGCTCCAATTGCAAATAAAATTGAAATAAAAAACAATGAAACCTATGATGTGTTTATATCAACCGATGCTCATGGTATTGGAATTAATCTACAAGATGCACCTATAGTCATTAACTACGATTTATCTTGGACTCCTATTGAAATTACCCAAAGAGCAGGTCGTGTTCTTAGACCTTGGATCAAATCACGAATTATTGATCTTTACACTTTTGTTCCACCACTAACAAATGATGCTTTAAGAAATTTAGGTATCGCAAGACGGTGGCGGAAATTAATAGATCGACATAGCCAATCTCAAAAAATTCTCGATCTTCCTGTTCTCTCCATTCAAGAAGCAGAGGAACAAATTAATCCATCCGATGTTGCTTCAAAAGTGACAGTTCAATTGGGTGAGCTTGACTTATATGCTTTAGATTCAGGAAATGTATCAGCTTATTATCAGCATTTATATAAATCAAGATTACATAGTAACCGTAATTATGCCCGTAAAATACTTGACGATATTGTAAGTGCTAAAAAATATCCAGGTCAAACGGTCTTAGTTTACGTCCTATTTAAATACAACGATAAATATAATTGGGCTATATACGAAGAAAAATCAAAGAGTTTGCAGAAAATATCGGTTGTTCAACTGCTGGATTGGCTTGAGTGCGATCGAGATACTCCCCGTGCTATTGTTAGTGGCGATGAAATCGATAACCTAAGTGATGATTGCATACGAGAGTGGTGTAATCAGCATAAAGCAGATCCAGATGATGTGATTAGGGTATGCACCGTATACCTGAAGCCAGAGCAAGAGTCTGATGAACTAAAAGATTTTGCAAGAAGTTAGTACACTGTAATTCATATTAAATAAATAGTAATGAGCTTAGTAATTTATAGAAGATTGAATAAAGCGATCGCTTCCCATACATAATAGAAAAGGCGATCGCTCTTAATCTCATGCTGGCTGGTAAGGAATTAGCTTTAATAGCTCATCCATTATTTCCTGATTTGCAGCACCTATCAAAGTTTTAGCATTATAATCGAAAGGCTTACCAGTAAGTTGACTAAATACCGCCCCAGCTTCTTTTGCTATCAAATAACCAGGCATGATATCCCAGATGTCAAAAGAATAAACAAGATAAGCATCTGTTCTACCTGCTGCCAAAAATGCTAAATCATAACAGGCAGCACCCCACATTTTTAACCGAGCAATATGATTAGCAATAGAGTTTAATCCTGCTAATCTCACATGATTTTCTTGGCTCTTCCGTACTTACTGTGCTAAAATATTAAAAGGATTAGTATAATTTCAAGCTTTTTATCAATAGAATATGAATAAAGCAATGACAAAATTGCTAAATTTACCAGGAGTTTTAGTAGAAGATATTCACCAAACAGACTCCACATTAATTTTCTTTGTTAAATCAGATAATAAAATAGCAGTTTGTCCCCGTTGCGATCAAACAAGTCGTCGTCTCCATCAAAATCAAAGATATTTAGTTAAAGATTTACCTCTGAGCAATAGAGAGGTAATTTTATCTGTAAATCGGCGACGATTTAAGTGTGAAAATTGTGCTAAACCAGAAGAGCGAAAATTTAGATTTTGTACCAAAAAAGAAAAATTTTACTTACAGATATGGACAAACAGTTACTCAACAGGTTGTGCATAGTGATATTAAGAACGTCGCTGCTAATAACGGATTAACGCCAGAAGAAGTTGAGTCAATGGTAATGTTTTTTGCCAATATTTTTCTACCTATTGATGTAAGCAATTTAGTAAGATTAGGGATAGAGGAAATTAGTTTAGTCAAAGGTCAAGGTAAGTTTATAGTAGTTCTAGTAGACTTAGACAGTCATAAATTAATTGGGTTAGTGTCAGCGCGAAAGCAGTCTGAGATAGAGAAAGTACTGCTAGATTGGGGAGAAAAAGTCTTATCTCAGATAGAAGAAGTAAGTATGGATATGACAGGAAACTATAAATCATTAGTCAAAAAACTTTGTCCGAATGCTGAAGTAACAGTAGACAGATTTCATGTCACAAAAATGATTCATCAGGAGTTAAATCAGGCGAGAATTTCCCAAAGAAAAACGGCGCAATCATTGAATCTCCCAGAAAAAACTAAATTATTTGAGGGATTAAAAGGCAGTAAATATATATTATTAAAAGCTGAATCGCGGCTATCTAGTCAGCAAAAACAAAAATTACAACAGGTCAAAGAAGCCTCATCGTTAGTTGGAATGATGCACTCTTTAAAAGAAGAGTTTCACTATTTATTTCAAAGCAATCAGGATGTGGGGTCAGGAACCTTAGCACTAATTGATTGGTTAAAGAAAGCCGAACCTTACTACCAAAAAAGTGTCAGAACAATCAAGCGGTGGTTAGCGGAGGTAGTCGGTTACTTTGAACAAAGAACAACCAACGGTATAGTCGAAGGAATTAATAATAAACTCAAGCTCCTAAAACGTTGTGGATTTGGCTTTAGAAACTTCCAGAATTTTCAAGTCAGAGCTTTGCTTTTCTGGCACTTCCCTAATATTTTAGCACAGTAAGTACGGAAGAGCCAATTTTCAACTATTTCAGTTGTATTTGAGGAATACATTGTTGTTTCTAGAATTTGTGAATACATGGTCGTTGAGCCAAATTTTGTATCAATATAAATTGATTATTTTGTAAACGCAAGAAATTATAAACTTATTTTTAGATTGATGGAATAAAAAATTATAAGCAAAAACACAAAACTATTGGAGTGAAGTTTAGATACTATGTAATGACATAGGGTAATTTCACTCCTGGTTTATACTTAATTATATCTACTAATATATTTTCTCACATGAGCTTAAAAATTTTTATAGTAAAAATACGTATTTTTTCAGTAATTACTTAGGGTACTAAATATTTTGGTTACATAAAAAACTACTAGAGCAAAGAAATGTTATTATAGATACATTCTTTATAAATTATGATAATTTATTAAATTAAATATTAATGGATAAAATTAAAAAAATTACAGCGTCAGAAAGTGTTATATACGTGAGCGATAAAGATTCTCAAGCAGAACTGATATCGCGGGAGGTTTAGCCGTGAAATGGATATAAAAGCTACCATCTGCTTCTGGTTCTTTCATAACCTTTGCATAAATATCCCTACTGGTATTTGTAGAGTTTTGTGGAATTAATAAATTTATCTTAATATTAATCAATTCCGATATAACTCGGTGACTTCTGCGATTATATGGTTTAACTTTCGCTCCCTTTGCTGAAAGCTCAGTTAAACTTCCCCTCAACATCATCTCACCAATATGTTTGCCCTCCAAAACTGTGTATTCAATGGAAATTTCTTCAATTAAAGGTAAATATATCTCTTCTTCTTTGGCTAGAAACAGGTTGTATTCCCCTCGGATTCCGCCAACTTCATAGATTGTAAGTGGTTCATTAACTCCTTTTGGTTTTATTTGTTTTTGATTATCAATTTTTACAATAGAGCCTGCCTCTTGAAACGTAGATTCTGAGATAAAAATTTGCCCCCCTACTGTATAAGATTCGATGCGGTAAGTTAAATTTACATTACTGCCAACGATACCGTACTTAGTGCGTGTTTCTGAGCCAATATTTCCTACTACAACTTCACCTGTGTTGATGGCAATACCCATTTCTAATAGTGGCAAGCCCCATTCTTGCATTTTTGCATTAACATTAGCCATTGCTAACTGCATATCCACAGCACAAGCAACGGCTCTAACTGCATCATCTTTTCTCACAGTAGGTGCGCCAAAAAGAACTAAAATTCCATCCCCCATAAACTCATCAATTGTTCCGTAATACTTGCCAATCACATCTGCCATGTTGTGCAAATATGCGTTGAGGATTTTCACAACTTCTTCAGGTGGCAATTGTTCTGATATAGCAGTGAATCCTCTTAAATCTGAGGTCAAAATGGTAATTTTTCGCCTTTCGCCACCTAATTTTAAAGCTTCAGGGTTTTCTAATAAATTAGCAACAACTTCATTAGTTAAATATCGTCCAAATACCTTACGAATAAGTTCATTTTTTTTCTCTAGATCATCATTGGCTAAAGCAAGTTCAGCAGTACGAATTTTAACTTTATCTTCCAAGGTGTCAAATGATTCTTTTAACTGCTCAGTCATGTATGCAAAAGATTTTGCTAACTGACCAATTTCATCATCACGATCTACAGGTAACTTTTGCTCCCATTGTCCTTCAGATAGTTTTTTTGCGGCTGTATTTAGCCCTAAAATCGGTTTGACAATCCATTTTGAGGTTTGCAAACCAAATAAAATTGCCAGACTCAAAGATACTAAAGACAGAACAATATTTATGCGTCTATTAGCGATGATGTGTTCCATAAAATCTGATTGTGGAATCACAACTATAACTAACCAATTAATGCCCCAACGATCCTGTATAGGAGCAACATGAACTAGCTGAGTATTCTTATTCGCTACAAAATTCAGACTGAGATGATCTTTAATATTAATATTTTGAAAATTATCAAATTTTTCTAATAAATGTTGTGCGGTTGCCTTAATTAAAGGGTTACGGCTCTGGATTGCCTTTAATCGTTTTTGTAACCTACCCTCAGTAATAATAGGAACTTGAGTTGCCGAACTAGCGACAATGGTTCCAGACCGTTCTACTATAAATGCTTCTCCAGACTTACTAATAGAAAGAGATTGCAAGAATTGACTAATTTGGGAAAGAGCTATTTCAAAACTCAAAACCCCTTGAAGCTTACCAGCATCATTGTAGATGGGAGTAACCGATGCCATTAGCAGTGCGCGTTCAGAAAAAGCCGGATAAAGTGGAGTCCATGTAGGTTTACCTGCTTTGACAGCAGCTTTGTACCAAGGACGAGTGCGAGGATCGTATTTTTCTCTCTTGATTAAGCGCGATCGCTTTCCCTGATTATCGAGAATATAAGTTTCTCTTTGAGCATTTTTAGCTTTATCAAGTACAAGCAGAATTAGTCCACTCTGTTCCTTTCTCACTCCAATAAATTCCCCCCTTTCATTACCAAATTGAAAAGTTGTTCCAGGGGGTTGTTGTTTTACTTGGCTCCAGAAGAAACGTTCTAGCTTGGAAAAGTCTTCTATATCTAAATTTCCAGTGCTGATAGCAGAGGTAGTAAGCTGCTCGATTAATTGTGGTGGGTTTAAATGGTTTTGAACCTGCTGGGCAATGTTATCGCTGATTTGACTGCTCAGGTTGTTGGTCAGAATATTAACAGATTGCTGCCCAGTGCGAAATGAAAGCCATCCGATTATTCCTACCACTGCGGTAATTTGCAGGAGGAAGGGTACTACAATGGCGATTCTCAGGGGTACGGAACCAAATATTTTAGAGTAAATCATAAAAATATAACTATAGCTTCACCTCCAACCCTTACTAATATATTCCTTGATGCAGAGATTGATTACAACGCCAGATAGACCTAAATTTGATTTACCGAATGCTATATTCTAAATAACGATAAATCAATAACTAATTACACCTTATACATAAACTATATAAGAAGACCTCCAGCCTCAAGAGTTGGAGGTCTTTGTATATTTAACTAAATATATATTACAAAGTGGTTAACTAAACTAAATAGAGGTTAAAAAATAATATTAGTGATCGCACTTTTTTTCTACAGTACTTGATTAACCTAATTATTTTATTGTCGGATAGTTTACTAAACTCTCAATCAACAAACTGTATAAGATATAAATAATTTTATTTCTTATCTATACCAAGTCACTAAATAATTTAACATCGGGCAATATTTGCATATATCAATGCGTAAAAAATTAGCTAATTCAGCCTTGAGGTAGAATAACTTTTATCACCCAATGTGCTTAGTATGATCATTAAAGACAAAGGCTTCAAGTATAAGTTGCATAAAAACAATTAGTAATGGCTGGCAACAAAGCCATCCTTTAGGTAGAAGAAAACAATTATCATTATAGTTACACTGCTTTTTGAGCAAAGCAATTAAGCATTTTTGGGATGTTGGCAATGAATTAATTGCTACTGCAAACAGTTGTTGAGTAATGACATTATTAATGTAAATCGTAGATTTTATTAATTTAACCAACATTAGAAAATTGCAGTAGTCCAATTAATAGTTGTCTCTGGATATTGCTAAATTACACTGCCTAATTTTTTTATTAAGCGTGCTGTAATGAGGTTCCATGATAGATCCTAACGATGTTTTTTTTGCTAAACAAGCATAGTTAATTTAATCTGAGCTTGTGTACATAACGCTACCATCTTAACTAGCATCAGCCAGGATAATTACTAGATCATTTTTTTGTTTTTAAGGATTTAAACAGGGGATAAACACAAAATTATGGCACAGGGGCAAGCTCTATCAAATATGACAATCGGCTCTAATTATCTCGGTAATAATCGCTGTGAATTTACCGTTTGGGCTCCTGAATTAAAAGAGGTAGCTGTAAAAATTACTGCTCCTGAAAAGCGCCTGCTACCCATGCAAAAAGATGAGGCAGGTTACTGGAAAGTTACGGCTGAAGGTATTAGCCCAGGAACGCATTATTTTTATCAATTGGAAGGCGATGCTGAGAGACCCGATCCCGCATCACATTTTCAACCAGAGGGTGTACATGGCACTTCGCAAGTAATTGATCACAGTACTATTCAGTGGAGTGATGATCAATGGTCTGGTGTACCCCTGGAGGAAATGATTATTTATGAATTGCACGTTGGTACTTTTACCCCAGAAGGTACTTTTAATGCAATTATTCCTCGTTTGCGTGAGTTGTATGAATTTGGGGTAAATGCAATTGAAATTATGCCAGTGGCGCAATTTCCAGGCGATCGCAACTGGGGTTATGATGGTACTTATCCCTTTGCAGTACAAAACTCCTATGGTGGTGTTGAAGGATTCAAGCGATTTATAGATGCTTGTCACCAACAAGGGATCGCAGTAATTCTCGATGTTGTCTATAACCACTTTGGGCCAGAAGGTAACTATATCAGTAATTATGGCCCCTACTTTACTGCCACATATAACACTCCTTGGGGGATGGCGGTAAACTTTGATGATAAGCGTAGCGATGGTGTTCGCAACTACTTTATCGAAAACGCTCTTCATTGGTTTGAAAATTATCACATAGATGCTCTACGTTTAGATGCAATTCATGCAATTTATGACTTGGGAGCAAAACATTTTTTACAAGAATTATCAGAAAGGGTTGAGGCACTTTCTGCTCAAATAGGTAGGAAACTTTATTTAATAGCTGAAAGCGATTTAAATGATGTGCGAGTAATACGCGATCGCAATACTGGCGGTCATGGTATGGATGCTCAATGGAGCGATGACTTCCATCATTCATTGCATACATTACTTACAGGTGAAAATATTGGTTATTACAAAGATTTTGGTAAATGTGAACAGTTAACAACTGCTTTGAAAGAAAGCTTTGTTTACTCTTGGAAATTCTCTGCCAATAGAGAGCGATATCATGGTAGCGATGCCAAAGATTTTCCAGGGCAGCAATTTGTCATAGCCACCCAAAATCACGATCAAGTTGGCAACCGGATGTTAGGTGAAAGATTATC
Source organism: Oculatellaceae cyanobacterium (assembly GCA_036702875.1). Lineage (GTDB taxonomy): Bacteria > Cyanobacteriota > Cyanobacteriia > Cyanobacteriales > PCC-9333 > Crinalium. The sequence continues at coordinate 78,421 of DATNQB010000017.1, forward strand.
TAACTTGGTTTCCTTTGACGCTTTAAAATTAGCTGCTGGTGCGTTGTTACTTTCACCTAATGTGCCGATGTTATTTATGGGTGAAGAATATGGGGAAGAGTCACCTTTCCTCTACTTCGTAAGCCATTCCGACCATGATTTAGTAGAAGCTGTCAGAAAAGGGAGAAAGGAAGAGTTTAAAGACTTTCACCTCGAAGGAGAGTTCCAAGATCCTTTTAGCCAAGAAACCTTTGATCAGTGCATACTGAAATGGGAAAAACGGCAAGAAGGTAAAAATAAAGCTCTCTTAGAATTACATCAGCATTTAATCCAGTTACGCCGCACAATTCCTGCACTTAAGAGTTTGGATAAGCAAAATCTAGAAGTATCTTGCAGTGAAGCAGATAAGCTTATACAAATGCGACGCGGCAGTCAGGAGAGCGAGATATTTTGTGTAATGAACTTTAGTAAGCAAGATGCCACGTTCCAACCTAATGTAGCTGATAGTAGCTGGAGAAAAATATTAGATTCTGCTGATGAAAAGTGGTTTGGTTCTGGCGCGAAATTACCAGAACACTTAAATTCGGGGCAGGAATTTACCATTCCGCCTCTCAGTTTTGCGTTGTTTGGTAAATAGTTAATTAACCGCAGATGCACGCAGATAGATGTCAATAGACTTCTTGCATTAGTCTAATTTTAGATAATTAACCACAGATGGACACAGATAAACACAGATTAATCAACCGATTTTCTCCAGAAGTTTAATCAACATTTTCTGAAAATTATTTCTTGTATCTGTGTTTATCCGTGTTTATTTGTATTCATCTGTGTTCTTATCTTAAATCCTTAAAACTCGCAGATAACCCCAAATATAACTTAGGAGTTAAAACTTAACCATGCGTATTCCCACCTCTACTTATAGAATCCAGTTTAATTCTGCTTTTACCTTCAATGACGCTCAAAAAATTATTGATTATCTAGCAGAATTAGGTATTTCAGATCTCTATGCTTCTCCTATATTTAAAGCTAGAGCAGGTAGTACTCACGGTTATGATATTGTCGATCCCAACCTACTAAATCCTGAATTAGGGACAGAAGAAGATTTTGAATCCCTTGTTGGCAAAATTCAGCAGCATGGGATGGGGTGGTTGCAGGATATTGTTCCTAACCACATGGCTTATGACAGCCAAAATTCAATGTTGATGGATGTCTTAGAAAATGGCCCTAATTCTGTTTACTGCGATTATTTTGATATTGACTGGAATCATTATTATGAAGATCTCCGAGGCAAAGTACTTACACCGATGCTAGGGGATTTTTATGGTAATTGTTTAGAAAATGGTCAAATTCAACTCCAGTACGATGAAAGCGGAATTAGTGTTAATTACTATAGCTTAAAGTTGCCAGTCCGCCTCGAATCCTATCTGAAGTTTTTAACACAGAATTTAAATAAATTGACCCGAAATCTAGGAAGAAGCCACCCAGATCTTATTAAACTGTTTGGCATTCTTTATCTGATTAAGAACTTTCCTGAAGAAGTCAAGAATAGGGAAAGATATGCTCAGACAATGTTTGTTAAAGAATTACTTTGGGAACTTTATAATCAAAATCCTGAAATCAAGGAATTTATTGATAACAACATCAATGATTTCAACGGCGAACCAGGTAAAGCAGAAAGTTTTAATCTGTTAGATAATTTGCTTGCAGAGCAATTTTATCGTCTTTCTTATTGGAAAGTCGGTGCAGAAGAACTTAATTATAGGCGCTTCTTTACTGTCAATGAGTTAATTTCCATTCAAATTCAAGAATTCAAAGTTTTTGAGACAAATAATGAGTTAATTAGTAAACTTGTTGAATCAGGTAAGGTGACAGGTTTAAGAATTGACCATATTGATGGTCTTTATGATCCGACTAATTATCTGGAACGCCTGCGTGAAAAAATGGGCGATGTTTATATTACTGTTGAGAAGATTTTAGAACTAGAAGAAGAAATGCCGGATTACTGGCCAATACAAGGAACCAGTGGCTATAATTACTTAAATTATCTCAACGGAATATTTTGTCAGCAAGACAATCAACAGAAATTTGATGATCTCTACCAACGATTTACTAAAATAGGTAAATATTATGAGCAAGTAATCGACGGTTGTAAGCGATTAATTATTGAACGAAATTTAGCTGGAGATATTGACAATCTTGCTCATTTACTGAAGATTGTAGCGAATAAAACGAGACGGGGTAATGATTTTACTTTATATGGTATCAGGAAAGCGATCGCAGAATTTTTAGCCCTCTTCCCTATCTATCGCACCTACATTAATAAAGATGGTCAAAGGCACACAGATAAAGAATACATCACATCTGTAATCAAGGAAGCTAAAGAAAAAACTCCGCAACTAGCAAACGAATTAGATTTTATTGAAAAACTGCTATTGCTAGAGTTTGATGAAAATCTTCCTCAAGCTGATAAAGACCAGTGGTATCACTTGGTTATGAGACTGCAACAATATACTGGCCCTTTGATGGCAAAAGGTGTTGAAGATACAGCATTCTATGTCTATAACCGTTTAATGTCTTTAAATGAAGTCGGTGGGCATCCTGGTTATTTTGGAATATCGGTTGCAGACTTTCACAAATTTAATCATGTACCACTGAAACAATGGATTCACAAAATGAACGCTACATCTACCCACGACACTAAACGTGGTGAAGATGTCCGTACCAGATTAAATGTAATATCTGAAATCCCCGAAGAGTGGGAACAACAAATTCAAACTTGGAGCAAGATTAATAGTTCTAAGAAAAAAAGTTTGCCTGGTTTAAGTGTTCCTGATGCCAATGATGAATACCTATTTTATCAAAATCTAATAGGTGCTTTTCCCTTTAATGAAAGTGAAGAAGCTGAGTTTACTACTCGCCTGAAGGATTTCATCATTAAAGCGATTCGAGAAGCTAAGGTACATACAGCTTGGTTAAGACCTGATAATACTTATGAAGAAGGCTGCCTTGAGTTTGTTGAGGAAGTATTAAAACCTTCGGAAGATAATCAGTTTTTGAAGGAATTAAAACCTTTTGTTAAAAAGATAGCTGAATATGGCATCTACAACTCACTTTCTCAAACACTGTTAAAAAGTGTATCCCCAGGAGTTCCTGACTTTTATCAAGGAACTGAATTATGGGATTTGAGTTTAGTAGATCCAGATAACCGCCGTCCGGTTGATTTTGAGTTACGTTCATCTTGGTTGAAAGATATTAAACAGAAAGCTCAAACAGATGTATTAGGGTTAATCTCTGAATTACTTTCTACTAAAGAAGATGCGCGGATTAAATTGTTCTTAACTCATAAGTTGCTGGAAGCAAGAACACAGTATCTGGATTTATTTAAGGAAGGCGATTATCTACCTTTAGAAGCCACTGGGGAGTTTCAGAATAATATTGTAGCGTTGGTGCGACAGTATGAGGGTAAAGTTGCAATTGCGATCACACCCCGCTTTTTCACCCAACTCATTCAACCAGGAGAATATCCTTTAGGCGAACAGGTATGGCGTGATACGCGCATTGAGTTACCACAAGGAATGCCTTCTAGTTGGAAGGATGCAATTACAGGTCAAACAATTCAACTTGACGGCAAAATTGTAATTGGAGAAGTTTTAAAATATTTCCCTGTTGCACTTTTGATTAGTCAGAGTTAGAAGTTAATTTCCCAACTGCCGACAGCCTTAAGGCTGCGGCTACAAAAACTAAGCCTGCCTACGCAGGCTTATACCAATTCTCTTTCGTTAATTAAGGTTAAAATTTTATCAGCCTCAAATGCTCAGGAGTGCAAATTATTCCCACCTCAGAACAAAAGACGCAAATTTTTATTTTGTGCTACTGGTTAACAAAGATGTATTTGCCCATAAATCTTATAAGAATAGATGAGCGTACAGGCAATATATTTCTCCTAGCGGGTGAGGAAAATATTATAGAAATATACCCGAACGGTAAATGGAGATACATAATATGAATAAGCCTAACTTTCAAGCAATGACTCGGAAAGAACTTCACGCTTATGTTTTAAAGCATCGTGAGGATGTTGAAGCTTTCCATATTTATGTAGACAAACTACATAAAGAGGCAAATTGGATTGAAATGGCACCATTGGAGTCTTTAGATGATTTGAATAATTATCCTGAATTTATCGAGACGCTTCATAAATATAATGAGTCTGCATAAACAGATTTGATTTGTATAGGTACAGGTTTTAGCCTCGTAGAATTATGATGGATTTAACGTAAATAATATTACTATCAGTCAATTCTTAAGGCTTTAACTTATGGTTGCCTCTCCTGAACAACCTTACCTCACTCCAGAAACATACCTCAAACTAGAGGAACAAAGCCCTACTAAACACGAATACATTGATGGGCAAGTCTATGCAATGGCAGGGGCAAGTGACCCTCACGTTACCATTGGCGGAAACCTGTTCGCGCTTCTCCGCAACCATCTGCGAGGTTCTGGTTGTCGCCTCTACATTTTCGACATGAAAGCGCAAATCAAGTCTTTAAATCGCTTCTACTATCCTGATGTAATGGTGACTTGCGACCAACGAGACAAAGAAACCCCAAACTATAAACGCTTTCCCTGTTTAATCATCGAAGTTTTATCTGATTCTACAGAAGCATTTGACAGAGGCGATAAATTTTCTGATTATCAAGTAATTCCCACCCTGCAAGAATACGTCTTAATTAATACCAAGCGCCAGCGAGTAGAATGTTTCCGTCGCAATAGTGAAGGGTTGTGGGTATTGCAATCTTATACACCCAAAGAGGAATATTTCAAACTCGAAAGTGTTAACTTTGAGGGAAGTTTGGCAGCACTCTATGAGGATGTAACGTTTGAATAATCCAATTTGATATTTTATCTGTCTGAAGACGTAGTTATTGTTGAAAAAAATCTATCAAGTAGAGGATAACTATCAAAATTTGATTGGCGTTATGGCATATTTCTACAATTAATTGAGTAAATTTATACAAACTCCTTCCTATGAAAGATAATTAATTTTAGGATTTTTTCTAAACTAAGTTCATTAAGTTGAAGTTTTGAAAAAATAAAAGAATAACCATGAATAATCAAAATGAAAACGAAATTAAGCAACCAGTTAGCGTAGATTGGCATAGTAAGGATGAGCCAACCGCTAAAGAAAGAAACTTAACAGCTAACCCTGGAGATAGAATTTCCGAGCAATCTGAAACAGTAGAAGAAAAATCCAAGCAGGTAGCAGTTGATTCCCCTGACATTACAGGCGACCACATCACAGTCCCTACATATTTCGTTGTAGATGAACCAGATGGTGAACAGAAAGCATTGCACCATGTTAAAGATGCTGAAGAAATCTCGGATGTAATCCGACAAGCACGAGTCGATGAGAACGGAAATCGGATTTGGCGCTAGTAGTTTAAAATTATTTCGATAAAAATATAAGAGTGAGGTACTTGTAGCCTCGCTCTTATCACTTAAGTTAGATATATTTATTCGGTCTTGTGCCACTGAGCTTAGATGGCGTTCCTGCAATCAAGTTTATTCTCTAAATTAGAGGCAGCAACAATAATTATTTAAAAGTGCGATACTCCTATCCCTTTGCAGGCTCAGTAATGGAGTCGCTCCGCGCAAAGCGCACAATACGCGATCGCACTCGAACTTAATCGTTAAATATAAAATCAACAGTCATGGCAAAAATTGGTTATCACGCTTCACACGAACAATTTAAGCCGAGCGAGTTGATCCATTATGTCCAAATGGCGGAACAAGCTGGGTTTACTGCCGCCCTCTCTTCCGACCACTTTCACCCTTGGAGTGAACAGCAAGGACAAAGCGGCTTTGCTTGGTCTTGGTTAGGTGCAGCAATGCAGGCAACTCAACTTCCCTTTCGAGTTGTATGTGCGCCTGGACAGCGATACCACCCTGCAATTATTGCCCAAGCTGCTGCGACGTTAGCTGAGATGTTCCCCAACCGCTTTTGGTTAACTGTCGGAAGCGGACAAGCACTTAACGAACATATTACTGGGGATAAGTGGCCGCTCAAACAAGAACGCAATGCCCGTTTGAAAGAGTGCGTTGAAGTTATTCGTGCTTTATGGACAGGGGAAACAGTTAATCATCACGGTTTAATTTCCGTTGAAGAAGCAAAGTTGTATACCCTTCCCGAAACGCCACCTTTAATTATTGGCGCAGCAATTACAGCTAAAACTGCGGAGTGGTTAGGTAGTTGGGCTGATGGACTAATTACTGTTTCTCGCCCTCCTCAAGAACTACAAAAAGTTGTCGATGCTTTTCATCGTGGCGGAGGAGAGGGTAAACCGATGATCCTCAAAGTGCAGATTTCCTATGCAGCAGATGAAGCAACCGCCCGACACGGAGCGCATGAACAATGGCGTAATAATGTCTTTAAGAGCGCGTTACTGTCAGAACTACAAATGCCTGCTCAGTTTGACGCGGCAGGGGAGTTTGTCCAACCAGATGAGTTAGATGGGCCAGTTCGCATCTCCTCAGAACCTCAACAGTATATCGAGTGGTTGCAAAAAGATTTGGAAATGGGATTTAGTGAGCTTATATTGCACAACGTTAACCGAGAGCAACAACAGTTTATTGAGGCTTTTGGCGATCAGGTTTTGCCTGTGTTGCAGAACAGATAAGCTAAGTGCGATCGCTCTCTATTAGAAACTCAATAGCTAATAATTATCAAGCAAATATACCAAAATATATTACTACCGCATTCAATACTTGAAAACTTATTTTCCTTTTCTAGTCGATTAACCCTTCAGACTGATTTATTAGCTGATATTCACAGGTTTAATTTACAGGTGTGAACAGTTAACAGTTAACAGTAAATATTTATCTGGTAACTGCCGTAAGCTAGATCATTAAAAGAAGGAAATATCCCAAATGCTGCCAGCAGAAGGTCGCCGACGAGTTCAAATTGAAGGTATCTCGCCAGAAATTGATGGCGGTCGTTTTCCCATTAAGCGGACAGTTGGTGAAGAAGTCCGCGTAGAAGTGGATATGTTTGCAGATGGTCACGACGTTGTTAATGGCGTTGTGCAATACCGTCCTGAAACCTCCTCAGAGTGGTCAGAAGTATTACTTACTCCGATTGTTAATGACCGTTGGCAAGCATCATTCACAGTTTCTGAACTTGGGCGTTACGTATATACGATAGTTGCTTGGGTTGATCATTTTATCTCTTGGCGGCGAGGGATAGCCAAGAAAATTGCAGCAGGGCAAGATGTATCTGTAGATATACTCATTGGAGCGCAATTTGTGGAGGAGGCGAGCGATCGCGCTACAGATAATGATAGTGTACAGTTAAAAACCTGGGCAGCAACTTTACGTTCTATACAACAAGAAGATGCTGTTATTTTAGAACAGAAAATTCTGTCTCCAGACTTGTTGGCATTAATGAACAAGTATCCCGACAGAAAATATGCTACTACTTACGACAAAGAATTAGCTATTGTTGTAGACCGAGAAAGAGCAAGATTTAGCACTTGGTATGAACTGTTTCCCCGTTCCTGTGGCGAACCAGGAAAACACGGTACTTTTAAAGACGCACAAGCACGACTACCTTATATTGCAGACTTAGGATTTGATGTCCTATATTTACCACCTATTCATCCCATCGGATTTCAATTTCGTAAAGGTAAAAATAACACTACTACCCCAGAACCAGACGATGTAGGAGTACCTTGGGGAATTGGTTCAGAAGCAGGTGGACATAAAGCAATTCATCCCGACTTAGGTACTATTACAGACTTTGAAGAATTTGTTGCCAAAGCTGCTGATTATGGCATGGAAATTGCTTTAGATTTAGCTTATCAATGCTCCCCAGACCATCCTTATGTAAAAGAGCATCCCGAATGGTTTTTACACCGTCCTGATGGCACAATTCAATATGCCGAAAATCCGCCTAAAAAATATCAAGATATTTATCCCATCAACTTTGAAACAGAAGGCTGGGAAAATCTTTGGGAAGAATTAAAAAGTGTCGTTTTATTTTGGATTGATAAGGGAGTAACAATATTTCGGGTAGATAATCCTCATACTAAAGCTTTTCCCTTTTGGGAATGGATGATTGGGGAAGTCAAGCGAGATTATCCTCATGTGCTTTTCTTAGCAGAAGCATTCACCCGCCCCAAAGTTATGTATCGTTTAGCTAAAGTAGGTTTTAGTCAATCTTATACATACTTTACTTGGCATAATACTAAATGGGAACTTACCACATATTTTGAAGAATTAACTTCTTCTCCCGCCTATGATATTTTCCGCCCAAATGTTTGGCCCAATACACCAGATATTCTACACGAATACCTACAACATGGCGGTAGACCTGCGTTTATGATTCGGTTAGCCTTAGCCGCTACCTTAGCTGCCAATTATGGTATTTATGGGCCAGCTTATGAAGTTTGTGAAAATAGACCGCTAAAAGAGGGAAGTGAAGAATATCTTAATTCAGAAAAATATCAAATCCGCGAGTGGGATTTAGATAGTCCTTATACAATTAAGCATTTGATTAAACAGGTGAATAAAATTCGCCGAGAACATCAAGCTTTGCAAAGTAACAAATCACTAAAATTCCATAGCACGAGTAATGAGCAAATAATTTGTTACAGCAAACAAACTGATAATTTTAGTGATGTGATTATTGTAGTTGTCAACCTTGATCCCTACAATACTCAATCTGGTTGGGTAAGTTTACAGTTGCATTTGTTAGGTTTGAATCCTTATCAGCCTTATCAAGTACATGATTTGTTGACTGATGCTTACTATACTTGGGGTGAGCATAATTATGTGGAATTGAATCCTTTTGTTATGCCTGCTCACATTCTCAAAGTTAATCCCCTTCGCTAGTTGGAGAATTTTAGGTTGGGTTTGAAAGTGTGAAATCCAACCTACTTAGCTAGTTAAACTATAGCGGTGTTAACTAAACGATGAATCTACAAATACAGGATATGTGGTAACTGCTTATATTCCAGATCATAATCTTTGGAAAGATAATTATAAAACTCGGATATAAAAGTTATGAAGTGTGTAATCTGTAAGCATGGGCAAACACAAGCTGGGTTAGTAACTGTCACTTTGGAAAGAGATGAATCTATTGTGATTATTAAGAGAGTTCCCGCAGAAGTTTGTGATAATTGTGGAGAATATTATTTAAGTGATTTGATGACTCAAGAGGTATTACAACGAGCGGAAGTAGCTATAAATAATGGAGCAGAGATAGAAGTTATCCGCTATGCTGCTTAGTTATAAATTGTATTGTGAGTTAAACGCATGGTAGAAGCAAATTCAAGTTTGAGATTACTGGCTACAAAAAAATGAAAGTTCCACAATTAGATTCAGATAAAATTAAATTTCAAGTAAATCCTAGTAATGACTCTTTTGAATTTGGGATTGCCGAGTCTTATTTAACTCAGCCTATCACTACTTATATACAGCGATATACAGGAATCATTAGAAATACGGAATCAGAAAAAATAAATTTAACTAATTTAGTCTTTTCTTTCCAAGATGGAGGATTTGCAGTTAAAGGCGATGTGGAAGTTCAGTTTAGAAAGCTGCTGAGTGAAGCACCAATTGTCGGACAAGTATATACTCCCTGGATGACTGTCGCTGGTAGCTTTGTAGAAGAACTATCTGTACAAGTAATTGAGAATAAGTTAAACGTTACCCATTATAAAATTACCTTGAGCACCAATGATAGTTGGTACAAAAAGCTGTTTGAAGAGTTTGTTGTCCCTTATCTTGAAAATGAAGTTGTTAAACAAATTAATGAACAGCTTTCAAATTTTAATGGAATGAGCTTAGAAGAGCTTGCCTGGAAATATGGTAAAGATGCAATACAGCAGAAAATCAATTTAACCAATATAAGTGAAGATAAAATGAAGACATTTTTACAAATGGCTAATTTTACGGTTAACAAATTTGATAGACTAAAACGTATACAACAACAATTAGCCAGTAAGCGTGTTAATGCTAGAGTAACTCAACAGTATTTATGGTTGTCTCTGGTTTAAATAGTTATTAAAATATAATAAGCTCGCTTGACTAATATTTATAACATTAAAATTTAAATGAAGATAAAAACAGTTACTTTATATTTCCTTAGCGGAATAGTATTTACTCTGGTTCTCCAGACTATTAGCAGCCCAATTCATACGCAAGCTGCTGTAGCTGAAGTAAATAATATTCAACTAGAACAAAACAAAGTTTCCCAAGCTGATAGAATTATTGACAAGATTTGGAAGATACCTGAAGTTCAGCAGAAAGCCAAAGAAATTAAAAAGCGATCGCACAACACTGTCCATCTGGGCTTAATGGTAGCAGAGGAGCCAACTCGCAATCAACCATTTTATATTGTCCAAGTTTACGAATCTCATCCTGAACAGAATGTTACAATTTGGTATTTTCGGGTAAATAGTAAAACTGGTGCTATTTCTATTCAGGACAGTATTACGGGTAATTACATTTCGCTGGCGCAATGGAGAAAAAAGAATTAGATCAAGGGTTATCTCTTGGGATAAGCTGAAGGTAGCTAAATCAGATACCCTAAACTGATGATCTAGGGGTAAATTTTTTTGGAAGTTATGAAAAAAAAACTACTGATCGCGTTGGTAAACTTCTAGCACTTTTATTTCTGTTAGTTATTTTCTTTACGCCTTTAGTTATTGTCAATGCTGGAGAACGAGGCGTATTGATGCAGTTTGGAAAAGTACAAGACAGGATACTCGAAGAAGGTATTCATTTCATTATCCCTGTAGTCAATACTGTAAAAAAGTTAAGTGTGAGAGTGCAAAAACAAGAAATATCTGCGGAAGCATCTTCTAAGGATCTCCAAGATGTTTTCACTGATGTAGCTCTCAACTGGCATATTATCCCAGAGGAAGCAAATGCGATATTTCAACAAATTGGAGATGAAAAAAATATTATAGAGAGAATTATCAACCCAGCCGTAGAAGAAGTTTTAAAGGCAGTAATGGCAAAGTACACTGCTGAAGAAATTATTACTACGCGGGGAGAAGTAAAAGCTGAAGTAGATAATGCTTTAACAACGCGGTTGACTAACTATCATATTGCTGTTGATGATATTTCTCTAGTTCATGTCCACTTTTCAGAAAGATTTAGCGACGCGGTGGAAGCTAAACAAATAGCGGAACAGGAAGCTAAACGTGCCGAATTTATCGCCCAAAAAGCCATAAAAGAAGCAGAAGCAAAAGTTAACTTAGCTAAGGGAGAGGCAGAGGTACAAAGGTTGCTCATTGATACTTTAACGCCAGAAATACTGCAAAGGCAAACAATAGAAAAATGGAATGGTAATTTACCATTAATTATCGGTAAGGATACTCCAAAATTACTAGATTTAGGTCAATTATTAAAGACAAATGAACAGTAGTAGTTAACTTAAATCAAAGATTTGTAGATTGGGTTAAGCGTAGCGCAGCCCAACACAAACCTAAATGTTGGGTTCTACCTTATATGCGCTACGCGCAGGCTACGCCAACAATCCAACCGACTTTTATTGTAAGTAATTAAACTGCTATATAGACTAACTTATTTCTATTAACCACCAAACAAAGGTACGGGAGTATCAAGGATCTTCAACTGTATTAATACTACAATTACAATCGTGTAGATAGTCGAGGAAGCTAAACCTGTAAATAGCTCTTTTTTAAGGTTACGTTCTTTTGGCTGTTCTTGAAAAACATCTACTGCTCCTGCTTGCATTAGTAAGATGCCAATAATGTTAGACAACCAGTAGCCTGCAATTGAGGCAGGTAAGAATAAATTTGGAGACAGCCAACTACAGATCTGACCAAAAAAATAAGCGATCGGTAGATTGAAAAATAAATCATTCCACCAACATAGAGGGGAGAGTAAATATCCAATTACTAGAAAGAAGCCGCCCTTGAGCTTTTTTAGCATCACTTTTGGATAACTCCATGAAGCAGTTTGTGCTAACTGCGTTTCGGGAAGTCTTGTTAGGCTCAATTCTTCAGTTAATTTTTGGGCGTTTTTCATAATAACTCCAAAATCTTGATAGGATTACCGTAGTTTAAGGTACTGAATAAAATCTTAGTGCATAAATATCTAAAAATAAATGAGATTTTGAAAATTTTTTGGATCTTCTCTACTCGTGGCGATAAATCAATCTTATTGTAGATGCGGGTTCAGATTTAGTTAAACTAAAGCACATTTAATTTTTAGATTTTTCAATTAGAGAAAAATTATCAAACACTCTTACCCTCTTCCCTCCCTTCTCTCCCCCTCACACATAAAATTTAGAACACAACAGCTTATGATGACCTAGTTAAAATATCTTTTCAGTTTTCGTCCTGAAGCTTAGTTGCTAAGACACCTTCTTTTTTCAATACCGAAATATCTTCCCAATAGCGAACTAAGGATACTAAAACTGGTAAAGAAAAATTGATCGCCATCAACCGTACTAGATGACCTGTAGTCACAATCTCGACGTTACGGTGTAAAGCCAAAGATATTAAGATCATTTCAGGGGAACCGCCTGGAGATGTTACTAGCAAGCAAGTTAGCCAATCCCAAGGTGTAAAAACCATAGCAATTCCGGCGGAAATTAATGCGGCTATAAAAGTTAGTGCTACAGGAATTGATGTATAAGCAACAGAACGCTTTTCTATACTGGGATTTACTGCCCAGTATTCGCCAATGGTAATTCCTAAAAGAACTTGACCAATTAAATTAAGTAAAGGTGGCAAATTAAAATTGATGTCTGGCAAGAATGGCGCTAAATATAACAACCGTTGAAAACCTATACCAACTATTATTGGGCAGAAAAAAGCAGCAACAGGAATTTTTAGCTTTTTTCCTGTTTCTACTCCTAAGTAAGCTAGAAATAAAACTAAAATTAGTAAGGATAAATAGTTGAAACTTAAATAAGTTAAATTTTGGTTAAAGGTAGATAGAATATTACTGATATCATGATGATTAGAAACATTAGCAATGATAGGAGCAATTAAAATAACAAGGGTAAAGCGTATTAGCTGTACTAGAGAAACTATCGCCGTGTTTTTACCATAATCTGCTGCTACACTTGCCATAATTCCAATATTTCCAGGGATAGTAGCTAACAGCGCAGTAAGTAAATCTGTCTTTTCAATTCGAGAATAGATAATCCCAATGATTACGCCACTAAATATTAAAATTGATGCTAAAGACAAAAAGATTGGTAACTGACTAGAGAGATTAGCAAAGTTACTATTTTTTATGGAGAATCCGATAGTAAGACCAATAATAATTTGTCCGATTTTTCTGGAATTGCGGTTAGGTTCAGCTTTGTTGTTAAATAGTGAACGATATAAATAAAATACTAACGCTCCAGCAATAATTCCGCCAAGTATCCAAGCACCTCCACCTATACCCAGTAAAAGTAAGCTAAAACCGATTAATAAAGCTAGAATTATTTCTACGCTAACAAGTAAGTAAGGCTTATTTAACTTGTTGAAAAAATTAGCTAGTTTAATTTTTTTACTCCTATTAACTACCCAAGTTACCTACAAAAAAATCTGTTACTCAACAATGACATTATTTAAAGGATCAAGGGGAATTGTAAAGACATAGTAAATTACCCCAGCACCTAAAATTATTACAGCAAGACTAAAGAGAATCACCCAGCGATCGCCAGGTTCATAGGTGTCCTCATCAATGTCACGGCGTACAGCGAAGTAATGCTGGGTTGATAGCAAGACTGTAAGTAAACCAACTAATGAGAAAAGTAAACCTAACTGCCAACCCGTACTAGGGGGCTGAGGTGCCATTGGTGGACGCAGAATTCGCAGACGCACGATCACAACTCCAAATCCCATAAGTGCGATCGCACTTCGCATCCATGCTAAATAAGTACGTTCATTAGCTAAATGATCCCGCACTTTGTCCGAACTGCGTCCCTTTGGCTTTTGTGGTTTCTCTAGTATCATTTTTGGAAATAAAATTCAACTTTTATGGGTTTGACGCATAAAAGTTGAATCACTAAGGTTTGACTATATCAACTTGTGTGTTACGCCTAAGTTTCGCCAACTACGTGACAAGGAAAAAACACACAAAAAAGCTTGGTTGTGTGAAATTTAATCATCAATGGGAGCATTAGGAGTTTGCGCCTCAATATCTGCTGATGATAACGCAGGAATCGCCCACTTACCCTCACCTGTTTTGAAAACTTGAGCAGGAGGAACGCTTAACTCAATTGCGCCAGTTTCAGGATTAGTTTTTGCTACTAATTGAGTTCCACTGACGATCTTTAAAGCTACGGGTTCTGTTAATTCTTGACCTTGTGTATCACCAAAAGCTAAACCAGCGACTTGAACACCACTTGGCAAGTAAACACCATCACAATTCCAATCATTATCAGTAACTTTACCGTCTCCTAAGTAGTAAAGAGTGCTTACTTCAGAATTAGATTTTTTAGGTTTATGAGCATAGACAGCTAATGTCTTGCCAGTTTCATTGCGGCACTGTCCCCAATGTGCAGCGGTTTCTAAGATATATTTTTGCAGTTGCAGTTCGCCGATTTTTTGCTGGGTTTCTTCTGCTGTATAACTAGCCTCCTCTGAATTTTCTTGTGGATTAAGCAAGTTATTCAGGGCTTGAGTTACTTCAGTATACTCAGGAGTTTGAGTCAACTTCGGTCTATCTGCCCATGATGGTTGAGCAATTACTAAATTTACTAAAAGTACCAAAAATGCTAAAGCGATTTTGAAGAGTTTCATTGTTTCTCCTTATACAAAAATACCAATCTTTCCCACAGTCAAGAAATTATTAAGCGAGATTGAGTGGCTAGTTGCAGCGACACAGAAGCTTAAAAATAAGCTCCTATGACGCTGTAAATTAGCCCAGCTAGTACCAACAAAGTGATAGCGATGTAGGTAAAATCCCGCAATTTGATGAAAGCTAGTAGAGAAACTGCCACCCTAGTAATCGGAGTTGCAATTAATACCAAAAGCCCCTGTTGGATAATTACCCGACGACTACCTGAGAAATTTTAATTTAATAACTCGCTTTCTTGAGGTAGTAAAGAAGTTTCATCTAAAGGCGGCTCATTATTCAAAATGCTTGCTGTATTTAAATGTGGTTTAATTAGCATACTAACTCCGATTGACCAAGCTAGTGAAACCATCCAACCTGCAAGGATGTCGCTAGGAAAGTGAACTCCCAAATACAGTCTTGTCCAAGCAATACCTACTACAAATACACTGCCAGAAATCAAGATTAACCAACTAACACTGCTACCCCAAGTCAAAATTACTAAAGTGGCGATTAATGTCATGCTTGTCATTGCATGACCGCTAGGAAATGCGTAATCAAATTGTGGAGTAAGTGACTCCCACAGTTGAGGACGGGTTCGATGCAATAACATTTTGGTTGTGATGTTAATGATGGCGCTTCCCGATGTAGCAGTTAGTAAATATGTGAGCGATCGCCATCTTTTACGAACAAACAGCACCAGTGCCAGTAAAATCACGATGGGAAGTGCTACGCGCCACGATCCAAATTTAGTTAGTATCACTGCAAAAACATCTAGTTGTGGCTGCGCTGTTCCATGAATTGCCATCAAAATTGAGACATCCCAAGGAAAGCCGCCTTGACTCTTCACTACTTCAACTGCAAGCTGCTGAAAAATTTGTAACGGGAGATAAATCCCGATAAATAGCAACAACAGCGATCGCCAATGGCTAATAAGTAGCCGCTTGACAAAACCTACAAAAGATTGGGGAAATTCCCTCATAGTAATTTTCAACATTGACAACCTAAAAAACTCAGCTTTATTCCCAGTAGCCAAAATTCGCTTAGTACCTCCTAAGCTCCTTGCTGACTCAGTTTCGTAAAAGTACAGTAAGCAACAGTAGATTATACACACCAGTTTTACTGGACTTTTACTCACCTTACATATTAAACTACGGTAATCCTAGCAGGATTATGTATTTAGTATGGAAAATACTTTGTTGCTATCGTTCCTCAGTTTGTTAGTTGGCATTGTTGTCGGCTTAACAGGAGTAGGTGGAGCATCTTTGATTACTCCGATGTTAATTTTTGTGTTTAATGTGCCACCTGCGATCGCAGTTAGCTCTGATGTAGTAGCCGCAACCTTAATGAAAGCAATCGGCGGTTTTAAGCACTGGCAACAAAAAACCCTTAATTTGCAGGTTGTTAAATGGTTAACCTTGGGCAGCGTTCCTGGCGCACTTACCGGAGTAGGTATTTTATCCCTGCTCAGGCAAAACGCAGGTATTAACCTCGATCAAGTATTGCTGCGCTTAATAGGACTAATGATCCTGCTTGTTGCCATATTAGGACTGACACAAATTGTCCTGAAAATTTTCTTACCACAATTAAAACTACCCACCTCGCCCCAATTTGACTTAACAACTAATTTAGGTAAAGTTCTCACAATAAGTGTGGGAGCAATTTTAGGTTTTATGGTTGGACTGACTAGCGTATCTTCTGGTTCACTATTCGCAATGGTGCTAATTACCTTTTTCCGCCTTGACCCTCATAAAGTAGTAGGCACAGATATTTCCCAAGCTGCGATCTTATTAACGTTTACATCACTAGGACACCTGAGCCTTGGTACTGTTGACTGGAGTTTAGTAATACCAATTTGGTGCGGTACAGTACCAGGTGTATTATTAGGTGCTAAACTTTGCCAACTTACTCCTCAAAAAGCACTGCGACCTGTAATTTATGCTCTATTAGTAATGGTAAGTTGGAAATTAGTTTATCAAGCTTAATATGCCAATAATATTACTTGATGATTATTAAAACAATTTTCCATAAAAAATAGACTTCTTGCAAAAGTCTAATTTTAGAGAATTAACCACAGATATCCACAGATGCACACAGATAAACACAGATGTAATACCTGATTTTTGGTCATTGGTTTAATAATCTGAGGATTTACAAAAATAAGTTGAATGTCCCTCTTTCATACATGATGAATAAGCCTAAACCAATTAGCACAAAAGGAACACAAGCATTACCATATTTACTGAGAGCCTTAGCAATTATCGGTTGACGCGCTAATAAGTAAGCAATAGCACACCAAACTCCTACCATGACAAAAAAGACAGCAAGAATTACTGCCAAACCGACTAAGTTATTACCAGCAAATAAAGGAATGTATATGCTGATATTGTCGCCACCATTAGCAACTGTTACTGCTGCAACTTTATAAATTTGGGGATTAAAAACACGGAAGAAAAAAGAGAATATTAAGTTTTTTGATAAAGATTCTTTTAAATCGTTGCTAACAGTTTGTACTTCTGTCTCATCTTCTTCTCTACTTATCAGTTGCTTAAGACCAATTGCTATTGGGAGTATTCCCAATAATCCAATCCATTCTCTTGGTACAACTAAGCCACCAAAGAAACCTGGCAAACTAGCAAGAATCAGTAACGTAAAACCAAGGTACTGACCAACAATGATATCTTGACGACGAAAATTAGTATTTACTTGGGAAAAAAATAGTAACAAAATAATAATGTCATCAATATTAGTTGCTGCAAACGCCATTACTCCTGCCGTTAAAGCTGCCCCAAACTCAACCATCTTGCTAGAGCCAGAAAGAAAATTATAATCCCTCTTAAACTAACATAAAGATTATTAACTATGATAACCTTTGGCAAAAATGAGTTATTACATCTGTGTTTATCTGTGTGCATCTGTGGATATCTGTGGTTAATTATCTAACATTCGATTTATGCCAAAAATATATTATTTATAATAACAATAAATATGATGAGCAGTCTATTCACTGCAATTGGTACAGGGATAACAGCGTTTGTTGCTACAAATATTGATGATATCGTTATCCTGTTATTATTTTTTTCACAAGTAAATACAGTTTTTAACTATCGGCATATCGTCATTGGTCAATATGTCGGCTTTATTTTAATAGTTATTACTAGCCTTATTGGTTTCTTTAGTAGCTTGATTGTTCCACAGCAATGGATTGGATTATTAGGAATACTACCAATAGCAATGGGATTAAGTAATTTCCTAAATCCTGATACCAATTCATCCGAGGAGATAGAAACAGAAGTAGAAGTAGATGAAAATCCGGCAATTAGCAGTTTTATGTCTCCGCAAACTTACAGCGTAGCAGCTATTACTTTTGCCAATGGTAGTGACAATATTAGTGTTTATGCACCGTTGTTTTCTAGCAGTGACATCGTAACTGTTGTGATAATTGTCAGCGTATTCTTACTGCTAGTTGGAGTTTTATGCTATGCGACTTATAAATTAACTTCTCAACCTGAGCTTGCGGATTTTTTAACTCGCTATGGTAATAAATTTGTACCTTATCTTTTAATGGCATTAGGCACTTTTATTGTTTTAGAAAGCCAAGCTCTTAGCCTACTCAAGCTGGTTGCTAGTTGTTGTTGTTTAGCGGTTTTGCTCAAACAGGATGAGCGAATTAGCAATTAATAATTGTTAATTGTTCTCGCGTATAATAGTACAAATGCACTATACATTACACAACTACGCACTAACTTATAGCATCTTGCCTAATTCATTTTACCCCTCTTTCTTCTCTCCTCGCCCCTCCCCATCACTGCAAACTCCAGTAACTCGCTAAAGATACTGTACTTTTAGCTCCTTTTCTGGCAGAATGAATAAAGTTTTAAGCTAAGTACAAAAAGTCTATCAATAAACCGTAGTATGCTGGAAGGCTAAGTTGGCTATTCGATGATAGAACTATCTAGTAAGGTGAAGTATGCTTTGTTGGCTCTCCTCGAACTAGCTTCTCGCTATGATCAAGGGAGTTGTTTGCAAATTGAACAACTTGCTGCTGTGCAACAAATACCAGATCGTTATTTGGCACAACTATTAATGATGCTGCGCCGTGATGGTTTGGTACGCAGTCAGCGAGGAGCAAGAGGTGGTTATGTCTTAGCGCGTGAACCTCGAAGGATTACTGTATTTGAAATATTGACTTGCCTTGAAGGTAATCAAACTCAAGAACAGTTGAGTCAGATTGAGCAAACTACACCAGACAATTTGTTGATTGCTCGACTATGGCAGGAAGCGGCAGTTGCAGCCAATCAAGTTTTTCAGCACTACACCCTACAAGATTTATGCGATCAACGCAACGAAAGTAAACTGCTTAATCCTATGTACTACATTTAACTTTAGTGGAGTCAAATTATGAATATTGCTCGTGATATTACAGCACTGGTTGGACACACTCCTTTAGTTCAACTCAATCGCATACCTCAAGCAGAAGGATGTTTAGCTCGCATTGTTGTCAAGTTGGAAGGAATGAACCCAGCTTCTTCAGTTAAAGACCGCATCGGTGTGAGTATGATCGATGATGCAGAAGAAGCAGGATTAATCCAACCAGGGAAAACAGTTTTGGTTGAACCGACTTCTGGCAATACAGGTATTGCCTTAGCAATGGTGGCAGCAGCTAAAGGTTATTCCTTAATTTTGACAATGCCAGAAACAATGAGTTCCGAGCGAAAAGCTATGCTGAAAGCTTATGGAGCCAAGCTAGAATTAACACCTGGATATGAAGGAATGAAGGGAGCTATTCGTCGTGCAGAAGAAATTGTTGCGACTACTCCTAATGCTTTCATGCCGCAACAATTCCGTAACCAAGCTAATCCTAAAGTTCATCGAGAGACAACAGCAGAAGAAATTTGGGCTGATACTGATGGTGAAGTTGATATCTTAATAGCTGGCGTTGGTACTGGTGGTACTATTACTGGTGTCGCTGAAGTTATTAAGCAGCGAAAACCAAGCTTTCGTGCGATCGCAGTTGAACCAATAGATAGTGCAGTCATCTCTGGAGGTGAACCTGGCGCTCATAAAATCCAAGGAATTGGGGCTGGATTTATCCCAGAAGTTCTTCGCAAAGATTTAATTGATGAAGTTGTTACTGTCACAAACGAAGAATCATTTATTTATGGTCGTCGTTTAGCAACGGAAGAAGGGTTATTATCAGGCATTTCTTCTGGTGCGGCTTTAGCTGCTGCCATTAAAATTGGTAAACGTCCAGAAAATGCTGGTCGTTTGATTGTCATGGTACAACCTAGCTTTGGGGAACGCTATTTAAGTACACCTTTATTCCAAACTCCAGAAGTTGTGGAAGAGTCAGTTTTGATGAATTAAGTAACCAGTTTTTTCCTCTCACTTTTTTATTGCTAGTAGGTTGAGTTGTAATTCAACCTACTTTTTGTATTTGCTAGCAATTTTTTTTAATGCAGAGAAGACAGAGGAAAATATTACAGTTATTAGACAGCCTTAGTATAATTTTTGAAATTAACCACAGATGTTGGCGTGTTCATGCGCGATAGCGCTTTAGCCTGCGCGTAGCGCATACACAGATGGACACAGATGAAGTCAATAAATCTCCCCCTCCCTGTTTACGGGGAGAAGGCAGGGGGTGGGGTTTTACAACTATTTCTTAACGATATTTGTAATGTTTTCCTGAAACCAATATGATTTACTTTGATCGGGTTTGCAATCAGCGCAAGCAGGATGATTAATAATTTTAACTTTAAATTTTCTACTATCCAACCAGAAAAAACTTTTTAAATCAATTGCCCGTGAACCAATATCAACTGATTTAGAATCACCTGTTTTTAGATCGATCGCATACATTCTAGAATAACCTTCATTTTGGTCAGCTAAAATAGCATATCGCTCATCTTTAGACCATTGTACCCATTGGGAAGAGCCATATTTACCAGCAGAAGTTCTATATACTTTACCTTGATTTTTATCAATTAAATATAAAGCCCAACATAAACCTTGTGTGTCACAAGCTTGGAAGAAATGAAAGTTGCCAGATGGGGAAGGGTTAGAAAGAATGATATTAATAGCATAAAATACCGATCCATCACTGCTGTAGCTAACTGGAATTTTGGATATTAAAACTTTGCCTTGATGGGATAAGCTACCATCTTTGGCAAATTTAATATTGTATTCCTCATCTCCAGGTTGAAGCGTGATCCAAGATGGCTTGCTAGAACTAGATTGACTTCTATCTTTTTGATTATTTTCTTGAGTTTCTGTGGGAGTTGTTTGATGATTCTGGGAATTTAAGGACTGAGTTTTTACCTGACTGAGAACGTTACTAGCACAGGATGTAGCGATCAAACTCAAAATTAAAGCAGATCCCAGGAAAGGTAGCCGGAGAGACAAGGTTTTCATCGGTTTTTGGTAATAGTTCATAGTTTGATGACGGGAAATGGGATCTACATCGTTAGTGAGAAGCGATCGCACCCCCTCAATACCTACAATTACAAGGAAAAAATCTTGGATAACGGAAAATTAGGCATATACAAGCTTGCATCCAATGGTGCGATCGCTTTTTTTATGGGAAAAACTAAACTTCCTGCCTTTTGCCTTGTTTGTTAAAAGCATAAAACTGTAGAAAAAATGCCAAATCTTACATCAAACAACGATCCCCTGTGGTTTAAAGATGCCATCATTTATGAAGTACCTGTCCGCGCCTTTGCCGATAGCAATGGTGACGGTATTGGCGATTTTCAGGGGTTAACAGAAAAGTTAGATTACATCAAAGATTTGGGCGTGACAGCAATTTGGTTGTTGCCTTTCTTCCCCAGCCCCCTCAAAGATGATGGCTATGATATTGCTGATTACACCAGCGTCAACCCGATTTACGGGAATTTAGAAGATTTTCAAAATTTTGTCGATGCTGCCCATAAACGCAACATTCGGGTAATTATCGAGTTAATTGTTAACCATACTTCCGATCAGCATCCTTGGTTCCAAAGGGCGCGGAAAGCCCCTCCTGGTAGTACAGAACGAGATTTTTATGTTTGGAGTGATACACCAGAAAAATACCCAGGTGTGCGGGTTATTTTCCAAGATTTTGAGCATTCTAACTGGACTTGGGATCCTGTAGCTAAAGCATATTATTGGCATCGCTTTTACTCTCACCAACCAGATTTAAATTACGACAATCCAGAAGTACAAAAAGCCGTCTTTGAAGTATTAGATTTTTGGTTAGCAATGGGCGTAGATGGGCTACGCATGGATGCAGTACCTTATCTATATGAAAGAGAAGGAACTAACTGCGAAAACTTAGCCGAAACTCATCATTTTCTCAAGCAACTACGCCAACAGGTAGATGCAAAATATCCTGACCGGATGCTTTTAGCAGAGGCAAATCAATGGCCTGAAGATGCGGTGCAATATTACGGTGATGGCGATGAATGTCACATGAACTTTCATTTTCCCTTGATGCCGCGCTTATTCATGGGATTGCAAATGGAAGACAGCTTCCCAATTATTGATATTTTGCAACAAACTCCCCAAATTCCCGATAACTGTCAATGGGCATTATTTCTGCGTAACCATGATGAATTAACTTTAGAAATGGTTACTGATGAAGACCGAGATTATATGTATCGGGTCTATGCGGAAGATCGGGATGCAAGATTAAATTTAGGTATTCGTCGCAGGTTAGCACCATTGATGGGGAATAACCGCCGCCGAATTGAGTTAATGAATAGTTTGTTGCTGTCTCTGCCTGGAACTCCGGTAATTTATTACGGCGATGAGATTGGGATGGGGGATAATATCTATTTAGGCGATCGCAACGGTGTAAGAACCCCAATGCAATGGAGTGGCGATCGCAACGCTGGTTTTAGTCGCGCTAACCCCCAAAAACTGTTCTTACCAACAATTTTTGACCCTGAATACCACTACGAAGCAATTAACGTCGAAGCACAAAGAGCAAATACTAATTCTCTCTGGTGGTCGATGAAACGTTTGATTGCTACCAGGGAACGTTATCAAGCCTTTGGGCGCGGTACATTTGAATTCCTTTATCCAGAAAACCGCAAAGTTTTAGCTTTTCTGCGTACCTATCAGGGAGAACATATTCTGGTAGTCACGAATTTATCGCGGTTTGTGCAAGGCGTAGAATTAGATTTATCGGCATTTAAAGGTGCGAAACCTGTAGAAATTTTCGGTCGTACAGAGTTTCCAGCTATTGGTGAATCGCCTTATTTCCTTAGTCTTGCCCCTCACGCCTTCTACTGGTTTACCCTGCAACTGCAAGATGTAGATCTGCGATTCGGACAACCACAAGCACAAGTGCCAACTTTAGCAGTTAGTGGCAACTGGCAGAATATTTTTGATAAAGAATCAAGAGCAACACTTGCCTCAGTTTTACCTAATTATCTGCGTAATCGTCGCTGGTTTGGCGGTAAAGCACGGACAATTCAAACTGTAGAAATTACCGAAGTAATTCCAGTATCTTACCGAGATACTCAAGCTTTTATTACTTTCCTCCACGTAGATTATACAGAAGGGCTACCTGAAAATTATGTCCTGCCTCTCGCCTACATTAGTCTTAGCGGTTCCCAACAGGAATATCACGATGGTGAACATCAAGCTAGTTCCCGCAACGTTCCTAACGATCAAGTAGTCGCTCAAATTAAAATTCAAGCAACAAATGAAGTTGGTATGTTGTTTGATGCTGTAGCGGAAAAAGACTTTTTAAACTTCCCACTAGCAGCCTGCGCTAACTCGCAGCGTTATAAAGGTGATGTTGGTGAATTATTAGCAAGTGCTACTGATGGATTAAGTAAAGGACAAATTAACTTTTCACAACTACAACCGCATCTGTTAAAAGGAGAACAAAGTAATACATCAGCTATTTATGGCGACCAATTTATTCTTAAATTCTTCCGTAAAATCGAGGAAGGCATCAACCCAGATTTAGAAATTGGACGCTTTTTAACAGAAAAGACCAACGCCGGAACATTACCTTTACCTGTACACTTTGCACCAGTTGCGGGAGCTTTAGAATACAAAAGTCAAGGTAAGCAACCTATTTCCATCGGCATCATTCATAAATTTGTCCCCGATACTAGAGATGCTTGGTCATTTACCCTAGATAGTCTACGGAACTATTTTGAGCAAGTGATGGTTAAGCAGCTTGATATTAGTGACGTAGAACTACCGACACACCTATTTGGATCTCATGCAGTAGCAGAAATTCCAGAATTAGCTCACGAACTAATGGGTTCTTATCTAGCTAATAGTGCAATTTTAGGTCAACGCACAGCAGAATTGCATATAGCTTTCGCCTCAGATCCAGAAAATCCTGATTTTGCCCCAGAACCGTTTACCTCATTTTACCAACGCTCAATTTATCAATACATGAGGAACTTGGCGGGGCGAGTTCTAATATTACTGAAAAAGCAACTGCCACACCTGCCAGCAGATACGCAACCATTAGCACAGACTCTCCTTAACCGTCAAGAGATATTGATGGAACGCTTCCGAGCGATTGTGGATCTCAAGATTACTGGGATGCGTACCCGTTGTCATGGCGACTACCATTTAGGGCAAGTTTTATACACGGGTAAAGACTTCATCATTATTGATTTTGAGGGAGAACCCGCACGCACAATCAGCGAAAGAAGAATGAAGCGATCGCCTTTACGCGATGTCGCTGGAATGCTGCAATCATTTAATTACGCTGTAACTGTTGCACTGCGTAATGAAGTAGAAAGTGGGATGATCCGCCCAGAAAGTCTTACCGAAATGGAACAATGGGCTCAGTTTTGGTTTGCTTGTGTAAGTACAGCTTTCATCAAGAGTTATTTAGAAACCGCCGATAAAGCTGCCTTTTTACCTCAATCTCATCAAGAATTACAAGTTTTGTTGGATGCCTATGTATTGGAAAAAGCAGTTTACGAATTAGGTTATGAACTTAATAACCGTCCCGAATGGGCAGGAATTCCACTAGAGAGGATTTTAGAACTCTTGGAATTTTTGCATTAAAAGTAGCATTGGTAATTGGAAATTAGGTAATACTCAAAAGCTTTTAATTCCCAATTACTAAGCTAATTGTCAAAATCTGCCTCTCAATCATATTTTTTTATCGCAGATGTGAGCAGATAAACGCAGATTACGCAGATGTAAGCATAGCCTTACCGCAGGAGAACAAGAGATTTATTCAGATGAAATAACTGATTTTTGCTTATCTGTCTAATTATCTAATCAATTGTGCGATCGCAGATGCAAAAAACTATCATAATCCCCAAACACAAAGCAATTAAATCATCAACTACATCTGCGTTTATCTGCGTGCATCTGCTTTCATCTGCGTACCCATCACAACCTTAAACACCAAGGAGATCAACCATGATTGCCACACCATCAACAATCACGAACGATATCACCTTAATCACCAACGATGACCTCTACCTCTTCAACGAAGGGTCACATTTCAACCTTTACGAAAAACTAGGTTCTCACCCAATTACACACAACGGTATTGCAGGAACCTACTTTGCTGTTTGGGCTCCTAACGCCGTTTACGTATCTGTAAAAGGTGACTTTAACGGCTGGAATAAAGATAGCCACCCCCTAAAACTCAAAGAAAATTCCGGCATTTGGGAAGGCTTTATTCCAGGTATTACTAACGGCAATATCTACAAATATCACATCGTTGGTAGTAACGGTTACGAAGTAGAAAAAGCCGACCCCCTGGCGAAAGCTTATGAACTTCCACCTAAAACTGCTTCAGTAGTTTGGGATAGTGAGTACAACTGGAATGATTCCGAATGGATGGCAAAACGCCATCAACGCAACACTTTAAATTCTCCTATTTCCATCTACGAATTACATTTAGGTTCTTGGATGCGAGTTCCTGAAGATGGAAATCGTTCTTTATCCTATCGAGAACTCGCGCCCAAACTAACTGAATATATCCAAAAGATGGGTTATACTCATGTTGAATTGATGCCAATTACAGAACATCCATTCTACGGTTCTTGGGGTTATCAAACAACAGGTTATTTTGCACCTACAAGCCGCTATGGAACTCCCCAAGATTGTATGTATTTGGTGGATTACTTGCACCAGCACGACATAGGTGTAATTTTAGATTGGGTTCCTTCTCACTTTCCTACAGATGAACATGGAATCGGATATTTTGACGGAACACACCTTTACGAACATTCCGATCCACGTCAAGGATATCACCCAGATTGGAGTAGTTCTATTTTTAACTACGGACGGCACGAAGTTAGCAGTTTTTTAATTAGTAGTGCCTTTTTCTGGTTAGATAAATGTCACATTGACGGGTTGCGCGTGGATGCAGTTGCTTCTATGCTTTACCTCGACTACTCCCGCAAACATGGGGAATGGATACCAAATCATCACGGCGGTAATGAAAACTTAGAAGCGATCGCATTTCTCCGCCGCTTCAATGAAGCAGTATATCACCGCTTCCCCGACACAATCACGATCGCAGAAGAATCCACTTCTTGGTCAATGGTATCTCGCCCAACTTATCTCGGTGGGTTAGGTTTTGGTTTTAAGTGGGATATGGGTTGGATGCACGACACCCTCAATTACATCAGCGAAGATCCCATCCACCGCAGATATCATCACAATAACTTGACTTTTAGGATGATGTATGCGTACAACGAAAACTTTGTGATGCCATTGTCCCATGATGAAGTAGTACATGGTAAAGGGTCACTAATTGACAAAATGCCAGGAGATTACTGGCAAAAATTTGCTAATTTGCGATCGCTATTTGCCTATATGTACGCTCAAGCTGGTAAAAAGCTACTATTTATGGGTGGTGAATTTGCTCAATGGCGAGAGTGGAACCATGACACTAGCTTAGACTGGCATTTATTAGAAAATCCTCAGCATTCAGGGTTACAAAAATGGGTTGCCGATCTCAACCGAGTTTATACTCAAGAACTAGCACTGCACGAACTAGATTGTCATCCTGCTGGATTTGAATGGATTGATTGTAACGATTCCCAAAACAGTGTTATCAGTTTAATTCGTAAAAGTAGTATTCAAGTATCAGGAGTTAAAGGTGAAGTATCACCAACTCAATTAGAACCGACTGAGTGGAACCCCAACCCCGAAGGAACTGTATTAGTAGTTTGCAACTTTACTCCGGTACCTCGTTACAACTACCGCATAGGTGTTCCTGCAAGTGGTTTTTGGCAAGAATTACTCAACAGCGACGCTAGTGAATATGGCGGTAGTGGTTTAGGAAACTTAGGCGGAGTGCAAGCAGACGAACTTCCTCATCACGGGCGACCATATTCTGTAAATATCACGTTACCACCCCTGGCTGTGGTGTTCTTTAAGCTATAGTGCGATCGCACTATAGTAGTCGCCAAGGTGCTTAGAACAATAAGTTCAAGCACCTTCTTAAACTTATCTACGATTACAATAGACAAACTAGCTCAATCAAATCTTGGTTGACATCTGCGTAATCTGCGTTTATCTGCTCACATCTGCGATAAGAACCCCAATTTGCGATCAAGAGTAAGAGGTCTAATATCTTAACTGCTCTAGCGATCGCTTAAATCAAATTATTTCTGTATCCCCAGATTCAAACTGGGGATTTTGATACTAAATAAGCCTTAGTTTAAACTAAAATAATCATGTTTATTAAAATTTTTTTGACGTATTAATCCGCACACCTTAATTAATACTTTAGATTTACTTCGTTCCTCCCCTGGGATAGAAGCCAAAAATATTTTTAAACCCTATATTACTTTTAATTCCTAACGATGTTAATTGATTTCTCCAAATTTCATTGAAATCTGGAGAAATTGATCGCCATTAATTATTGTTTTTAGTCAATTCAATCCAATATTTATGCACTTAGAAGTCTGGCCTGGAAATGTCTATCCCTTGGGTTCATATTGGGATGGTAAAGGAACCAATTTTGCTTTGTTCAGTGAAAACGCTACAGGGGTAGAAGTTTGTTTATTTGACAAAGACGAGAAAGAAACACGCCTCTCTCTCACAGAAGTAGATAATCGTGTTTGGCATGGTTATATACCAGGAGTAACACCTGGACAACGCTATGGATTTCGAGTTCATGGCCCGTACGATCCAGCTAACGGTCATCGTTTCAACCCTAACAAACTGCTAATTGACCCCTACGCCAAAGCGATTGATGGTGATGTCGGCAACGGTTCAGAACTGTTTGGCTACTCTTGGGATGACCCCGACGAAGACTTATCTTTTAGTGAAAGTGATAGCGCCCATTTAATGCCGAAAGCGATCGTCATTGATGAGTCATTTGATTGGGAAGATGATCGACTGCTACGCACCGCTTCCCACGAAACAATTATTTATGAATTGCACGTTAAAGGCTTTAGTAAACTGCAACCTAATATGCCAGAAGAGTTGCGCGGTACTTATGCCGGATTAGCCCATCCTGCCAGTATCTCTCATCTGCAAATGCTAGGAATTACAGCAGTAGAACTGATGCCAGTACATCATTACTTAGCTTATCCAGGGCATCTTGCTGACAAAGGATTGAAGAATTACTGGGGTTACGATTCAATTAATTACTTAGCTCCTTACTCTGGCTACAGCGCCGATAAAACTCCTGGGGGTCAGGTACAGGAGTTCAAGGAAATGGTGAAAGCCTTGCACAAGGCTGGCATCGAAGTAATCCTAGATGTAGTCTACAACCACACAGGGGAAGGCAATCATAAAGGCCCCACCTTGTCACTGCGGGGTATTGATAATGCCGCTTACTATCGCCTAGTAGAGGGTGATGCCCGTTACTATATGGATTTCACAGGCTGCGGCAATTCCTTGAACGTGCGCCATCCGCAAGTTTTAAAGCTAATTATGGATAGCTTGCGTTATTGGGTATTAGAAATGCACGTTGATGGCTTCCGCTTCGACTTAGCATCCGCACTAGCGCGAGAACTTTATGATGTAGATAATCTCTCAGCCTTCTTTGACATCATCCACCAAGACCCTGTACTCGCAGATGTAAAACTAATTGCCGAACCTTGGGATGTGGGAACAGGTGGTTATCAAGTTGGTAACTTCCCGTTACTTTGGTCAGAGTGGAATGGCAGGTATCGGGATACAGTACGGGACTTTTGGCGCGGCGCAGATCAAACACTCGGAGAATTTGCCTACCGCTTCACAGGTAGTGCTGACTTGTATCAAACTAATGGGCGCAGTCCTTATGCCAGTATCAACTTCATTACTGCCCACGATGGCTTTACCCTCTTCGATTTAGTTAGTTATAACGAAAAGCACAATGACGCGAATGGGGAAGATAACAATGATGGCGATAGCCACAACCGTTCGTGGAATTGCGGTGCAGAAGGGCAAACCGACGACCCAGGAATTATAGCTATACGGGAACAACAAAAACGCAACTTTTTAGTAACGCTATTTTTATCTCAAGGCGTACCCATGCTGGTATCTGGGGACGAAATGGAACGCACCCAACACGGCAACAATAATGCCTACTGTCAAGATAATGAAATTTCTTGGCTCAACTGGGAATTTCCAGAACTAAAAGCGGATCTTTTAGATTTTACTCGTGAGTTAATATTTTTCCGTCGCAAGCATCCTGTCTTCAAGCGACGCAAGTGGTTTCAAGGCAAACCCATCTATGGTAAAACTGTCAACGACATTGGCTGGTTTGACCCCAATGGCAATGAAATGGCTGAAGAACAATGGGATGTGGGATATTCTAAAGCAATTGGGCTGTTCTTGAATGGAGAGGAAATTCCCAGACGTGGTCGCCAAGGTCAACGGATTATGGATGAAAGTTTCCTGCTATTCTTTAATGCCCACTGGGAATTAATTGAGTTTACTTTACCAGTTGTTTTACAAGACAGGGAATGGACTGTTGTGATTGATACAAAAGAACCCCACTTCGTCCACAACGGGTCTAGTTACACAGGGAATAAAGCTGTACCAGTTACAGGACGTTCTGTAGTAGTTCTACGTCGTGTAGATTAAACGCTGTAGCAGTTCTGAACAAAACTTAAGCAAATTTAGTGTTTAGATACCGTTAGTAGAGTAGGTTGGGTTGCAACCCAACCTACTAAGTCAATTCCCTAATGATCTACGATCGCAACAGATTCAACTACTTGCACTCATTCAATAAAACCTTGTCTTACATCTGCGTTTATCTGCTCACATCTGCGATAAAAAAATAAATTTGTAATTGAGAGCAAAAGGTTTATTGAGCAAGCCTGATGCGATCGCACATTTGGTTTATGGCAAGCTAAGTTTATGACCACTCACCTAAAAGTTACACCACAACAAAATCTTTATAACCAAGATTATTTGCTGTGGATTATTTCAACAATTAACCAGATTCGCTCTGGAAATTTTGAGGCGGTTGATTGGGAAAATTTAGTAGAGGAATTAGAAAGTTTGGGTTCAACAGATTAGCGAGAACTAGAAAATCGCTTGACTGTTTTATTAGAACATCTGTTAAAACTTACTTATTGGGAAGCTGAAAAGGAGAACAACGCGAGAGGATGGAAAAATACTATTAAGGAACAACGACGGCAAATAAAGAAGTTACTGAGAAATAGTCCTAGCCTAAAACCTTACGCACAAGACGTTTTTTCTGAATGTTATGCGGACGCAAGAATAGACGCGGCTGATAATAGTAGTTTGCCAATAGAAACATTCCCTACTGACTCGCCTTTTAGCTTAGAAGAAACTTTAACTCCTGAGTACCTACCTACTTAACGCCTCAAGCTCAAACTTTTTTTATTTGTTTAGGCAGAAATATCTTAACCATCGTTCTAATCAAGAATAATTATTTCAGGACTTAGCGAGCTAATTGAACTGTATCGCGTAGCAAGTTTCTATGTAACAAACGTTGATTTATCTTAGTTTTCGGTGCTTTAGTAAAGATGTGTTGAGGAAGCGATATAGCAGGGAAGAAGTCAATATCATTAGGTATCCCATCTGCTTTACCCAAAAACAGAATGCCTTTGTCAGCTAGGCTGAAGTAAAAGCGTGCCAAAGCTTTCTTTTTGGCTTCAGGGTTGAAATATATCATGGTATTACGACACACCAACAAATCAATTTTAGACATTGGTGCATCTTCAATGATATTGTGACGGTTCCAAATGATTGATCTACGTAAGTCTGGGCAAAATATATACCCCTGCAAAGTTTGCTCAAAATACTTATTTAGTAGATCAGGGCGAATATCTTGAACTTTATGACTTGCGTAAATGCCAGATCGAGCTTGCAAAATTGCTTCAGAATCTACATCTGTCGCGAAAATCTTTACCCGTTTTTGAAACTTTTCTATCCCCAAAGCCTCTGCCAGTAGCATCGCCAGCGTACAAACTTCCTCTCCGGTTGAACATCCAGCACTCCATACCCTGATTGGCTCGCTCGGAGATTTAGCTGCAATTATCCGAGGAATAATCGCAGCCTTTAGATAATCCCAGGTTAAAATGTCCCGAAAGAAGCAACTGAAGTTGATCTCAATTGTGTTGAACAATCGAGTAAATTCTTCAGGATGTGCCTCCAGGTATTCCCTGTAATTGTTGTAGCCTTCAATTCCAATCTCATCGAGCCGTACCTGGGCTGAACGTATTAAGCTGGAACGTTTGTAGCCACTAAAATCAAAATTGTGCCGGAACCGCAGATACTCCAGCAAAGATTCAAAGATTTGGTCAGTATGTGTGATATTAATCCTGGGGCTAAGGCTACAAATTTTACCTTGCCTGTTCTTATCTTAGCTAATTGCATAGATAAAAAAACAATCTGATCAATCGTAATGATGATCAGATTTGTTATTTAGCTTTGTTTTTTCAGTGGGCAGGGAGAGAATCGAACTCTCATGACATCGCTGCCGTCAGATTTTGAGTCTGATGCGTCTACCAATTTCGCCACCCGCCCTTGGGTTTACTTTTGTGATTATAACCTAAGTTACCCATTTCTAGCAAGGACTGATAAATTTGACTACTTGCCCAGCGATCAATTTCTCGCGCCCTTAGTACTGGTACTGGATGGGTGAGTTGGGCAGTTTGGGCAGATTTAAGTAGTTCACCTAGCTGAGTGTTACTGATATCGTCGTATGCTCTAGCTTGTGCTAAGAAGGCATCGACGTTTAATTGAGGTGCTAAGGTTGGTGAACCACCAGCAAGTTTCATTAACAGTGAGATAATAATTTTGGGGTCTTGAATGGCTAGAAGTGCTGCGCGATCGCAAGTAAATTCTGCACAACGCACCCACTCTAACATTTGTGCTTGTAATCCTTGCGCGATCGCACCTCCCCAAGAAGGAATTTGACCCGCAGCTAATACCATGATATTTGCCAGAGTGAGGTAAACCCCATGATCGCACTTGAGGTGTCCTAATTCATGGGCGATTACAGCCTGAATTTCTTCTGGGGTTAGTAAATCTATTAAAGATGTGTGCAAGACAACAAAAGGTTGCTTACCCCGCATCGCAAATGTATAAGCGTTAGGAATGGGATGCTGGTGTACATATAACTGAGGTGGTTCTATATCCAAAACTTGGCAAGCTTCCACCAGCAATCTATGTATATGTGGCAGTTGTTGTTCACCCACCAGTACACTAGCGGCAATATTATTCAAGTAAAAAAATTGTTCTGCAACTGGCCCCAGGAAATTTCGCACTAGCAAATCCATTCCTGGTAGCTGTTTTAAGCTTTTCGTTGCTTCCAAATCTAGAGGATGACGAAATTGGTCTGCTGTTAGACCGATCAAAGGTGTTTTAGGGAACAACATAGAAAACCTGAATATATATAGAATTTAGCTACTGCTGTTGGGTTATCTAATGCAGGACTTACGCAAGATCACAGTAAAATTACGCTTGTAGGGGCGGGTTGCACCAAAAATTTATCCTTCCAAACCATTGATCTACATAAACCCACCCTGACAGAAGCGGATGATTTCTGCCTAAGTCCTATAGTGGTTAACCCAAGTGCGATCGCACTTTCTTACTAGGGTAGCTAATTAGCTATTAGAGAGTGGTCAGCACAATTAGGAAATGAAACTTTTATTATCTATAGCGGGATAATATTAGACTTATTGCAAAAATCAAAGTTTTACCCCCCTCAGTCCCCCCTTATAAAGGGGGGAAGAAAGAAGTTTCGCGATCGCCCCTTATCAAGGTAAGTAAAAAATTTGACTCCCTCCCCTTAATAAGGGGAGGGTTCGGGTAAAACACTTTTTAATTAACTGTCAAACAGCCAATTTTTCACCTTATTTAAACTTTTCCAATCAGGTTTTCTGGTTAAACCTTCATCAAGAGTTTCTCGAACTTGCTCTTTTAATTCGCTACTGTTGGCGATCATTTGTTGAATAACTTCAATGTGTTGCCGAACACCAGCTTGACCAGTTTCCAACATAGTCATGGCATAATTAATCCTCACTTGAGGATCGCTTGCGTCTAATTTAAGCCCTTTTTGAGCCGCTTTGTATGCTTGTGTTGGTTGATCGTTCAACATATATAACCAAGCAAGACAAGTCCAAGCAGCCGCCATTTTAGGGGCTTGATTGCAAATGTCTTTGAACAGGGGAATCAAGGTATCTGTGCCTTCACCTGCTTTGTAGCGTTCGATGCCAGTGTCGAAAAGAGAATTAACTTGCTCGGTCATTTAAAAACTATAGGTAAGAATTGATCGGGAAGGCAATAAAGGCAGGCAACATTAGCCCGCCTCACAAATGTTTTATTTTACTAACGGTTGTGTGCTAAAAATCTTAAACACCGAAAGACTTACCACAACCGCAGCTTTGAGCCGCATTAGGATTGGTGAACTGAAAACCACCACCAATCATGGCATTGCTGTAGTCCAGCACTAAACCATAGAGGTATAACAGACTCTTGGGATCGCAGACGATTTTAAAGCCGTCGTAGTCAGAAATATCATCGTCATCACGAATTTGGTCAGGATCTTGGAAATCCATCATGTAGGACATCCCAGAACAACCACCTTGGCGTACACCTACCCGCAAGCATAAGTCTTTCCCTTGTTGATCTCGCAAGGCAAGAACGTGCTTCAGTGCAGCTTCGGTCATTCTGATGCCTACTTGAGGCGAGTGGGTTGCTTGTGTCATTGATGCTACTTACTCCTAATGGCTGTTTACTAATAGATTCTTTAAGTTTGCCTGTTCACTGCTTAAAGTTGATCGGGATTCTAAGCTTGCAGGGTGTGAACCCGATTAATCAAACTTCCTTACTATCTATGTTAACTGGTTCAAACCCTTACCATAGAAATGACACCTAAGTAGCTCTCAACGAAGCATCTTTCAGTAAAAGAATCAATTGTGGGTTTAGCTTATGGAGACTATTTATGTTAGCTATCGGCTTAAAGACCTTGAGATTGTATTGTTGAAGAGGTGTATTTAATTTATAACTCGCCTGCCTCATTTTTTTATTATTTTAAGTAAGTATATGTCTGCTTTGAATCAGTCTACCCGTCGTCGGCTCAAAAACTTACACCAAGCCCATAGTGTGTGGGAAGGCGATCGCCGTCCAATATCGGGCTTGACAGATGATGATTTTGAAGACAATCGCGGTGGCGAGTGCATTGTCTGGGTAGATGGCGTGGAAGGCGTTGTGCGGGGAATGGAAGTTGTGCCATCGGAAATGGGCCCAGAAGCGATCGTGCGGACTTTGCTTAAAGCAATGGAACATCCCCAAAGTCCTGCTACTCCAGCACGACCTCAGAAAATTGTAGTCCGCGATCGCGAAATTCAATTTTATCTGCGCGGAGTACTTCAAGATTTAGATATTGCTGTTGAATACGCTTCAGAACTACCCCTGATTGATGAATTGTTTCGGGGGTTTCAACAGATGGCTAGTGGTAGACCGCCTAAAATTCCACCTAAATATGCGGATCTGTTGATGGCAAAATCTTACCAAATTTGGGAAGCAGCACCTTGGGAAGTTTTAGCAGATCATCAAATCATCTCCATTACCCTCAATCAGTGGGACATCGAAACGCTGTATGCCGCAGTGATGGGGATGATGGGGATGGAGTACGGCATTTTGTTTTACCGTTCAATAGATTCTCTCAAGCGTTTTCGTGCTGCGGCGATCGCAGAAGAATCTTTTGAACAGATGGAAGAAGCTTTCTTAGGGCAAGATTGTTTGTTTGTCACCTTTGAAAGTTTAGATGAGGATGATGATGCTGATGAGGATGAAGAAATTGATTATGCTGACCTGTCAGTTTCAGAAATTCAACCTAATTTTGGCACAATTCATCCGTTTGAGGGAATGCGACCATTTTTATATGAAGAAGAAGCGATCGCACTTTATGTGGCAATAGAAGCTTTGCAAAAGTTTATCCAAGGATCTGCACGACAACTCTCAGCCGAAATTTTACCCAAAATTAATAAACGTATACGCATCCCCTTACCTCCAGAAACTGGATCTCAGGAAACGATATCTATACAGGTGTCAACCTTACCTGAGTTTGAGGCAGAACTAT
The DNA here is from genome assembly GCA_036702875.1 of Oculatellaceae cyanobacterium. Classification (GTDB taxonomy): domain Bacteria; phylum Cyanobacteriota; class Cyanobacteriia; order Cyanobacteriales; family PCC-9333; genus Crinalium. The sequence continues at coordinate 113,687 of DATNQB010000017.1, forward strand.
TACAGATGATTGAATCTGCCGCAATTGACGATGAGGATGATGATGATGACGACGACGATGAAGATCTTTCAGTACCTTTACGAGAAGACTTAGTACCTAAAGATGCCTTAAAAAGTTTGGATATAATGCCTTGGGAAAAAATGGCATCTTTAAGAAAGAGTGTTGATTACTATCAGCATCAAGATGTTAAAGAAGCAGGTGAAGGTATGCCTGTAGTATTAATTCAAACTACCCTCCCCAAAGGAAAAGCTTTAATTGAGCAAATCAAAGCTGATGGTGGATTAAAAGGGATTTGCTTTAACCCTGGAGAAGACCCCTTCGCAGAGGAGAATTATGATTTGGGGATTCTCCAAACGGAAAATGGCAATATGTACTTGTTTGGCGAGTTTAGTCAAGATGATGCGCTACATCTTGTTGCAAAAAAGAAGTGGGATCAGCGTTGCAAGAAAACTCAAGGCTATTGCGGTTTAATTATTGCTAAAGGACTTACGGGGGCTGCGCGTGGTAATCCTCAACCAAAGGATATGATGGCTTTGTTTGAAACGCGATCGCTCTCGGTTAAAGAATTAGGGTTAGGTCTACTTCAACTTATGTCACATTTTGATTTTGAGTAAAAATGAAAAAGGCAATCAATTAGCAAAAAATCTCCTTCAAAGCCAAACTAATCCATTTTTTCAGGAGGTCGATATGGCTTTCAGTAGTTATAAAAATATTGGCGAAGTTCTCAAAGTATTTCAGATTATTTATACTGAAGCAAACTTTATTGTTGAAACTCAGTTTAATATTTCTGATTACTTCAGAGCAGATTTAGCATTTGTCACACAGGAGGGAGTTGTTGATAATTCAGAGTTTGCTATTTGTGAAAACTTAATCTATCCGGTTTTGAAAGAAGTTTGGAAATGCTATTACAGCAATTTTGTTTTGTGGAGTCATCAATCTCTCACTTACGATCAGAATCTTTCGGGCTTTCCTGAGTATATCTTGGCAAAACGTTCTCCTCTCGGAAAAGTCGTGTTTGAAAAACCTTACTTTTTATTAGTTGAGGCAAAGCAAGATAAATTTGATGAAGGATGGGCGCAGTGCCTAGCGGAAATGGTGGCAGCACAACGACTTAATGATGAATTTCAAATCATCATATTTGGGATTGTTTCCAATGGCGATCGCTGGCAATTTGGTAAGCTTGAAGGCAAAATATTTACTCGCAATCAAACTTTTTACACAATTCAGGAGCTAGATAAGTTATTTGCTGCTGTCAACTATGTTTTTAAACAGTGTGAAGCCCAGCTAAATAATCTAGTAGTTGCTTAGTTGAATAGATTCCTGTGAATGATTATTTGAGAAGATTGCCAAATAATTTTAAAATTTGTAAAGAAACACCAAAAGGATAGACGGAATGCGCGTTGCAATTGTTGGGGCGGGACTAGCTGGCATGGCGACAGCAGTTGATTTAGTCGATGCTGGTTACTCAGTAGAAATATTTGAATCTCGCCCCTTCGTTGGCGGCAAGGTTGGCAGTTGGATAGATGCAGACGGCAACCACGTTGAGATGGGTTTGCACGTTTTCTTTGGTTGCTACTACCAGCTTTTTGACTTGATGAAAAAGGTGGGCGTATTGGATAAATTACGCCTGAAACAACATACTCACAGTTTTATCAACAAAGGCGGTAAAACAGGGGAATTAGATTTTCGCTTTATTACAGGTGCGCCGTTTAATGGTTTAAAGGCATTTTTTACTACATCCCAACTATCGCTACAAGATAAAGTACAAAATGCCCTAGCGTTAGGAACTAGCCCCATAGTGCGCGGCTTAATTGACTTTGAGGGCGCGATGAAAAATATCCGCGACCTTGATAAAATTAGCTTTGCGGATTGGTTTCGCAGCCACGGCGGTTCTGATGGCAGCATTAAGCGGATGTGGAACCCAATTGCTTATGCACTTGGTTTCATCGACTGTGAAAATATTTCTGCCCGTTGTATGCTGACTATCTTCCAGTTTTTTGCAGCCAAAACAGAAGCATCTGTGTTGCGAATGTTGGAAGGTTCCCCTTCTGAGTATTTGCACAAACCGATTATTGAATATTTAGAAGCAAAAGGCGCGAAAATTCATACCCGTCGTAGAGTAAGAGAAATTAAATTTACAGGAGTTGGGGAAGAAACGCGCGTAACTGGTTTAGTAGTTGCTCAAGGGGAAACAGAAGAAACTATCATTGCTGATGCGTATGTTTGCGCCTGTGATATCCCTGGAATTCAGCGAGTGTTGCCCCAAGAATGGCGCAAGTGGTCTGAATTTGACAATATCTATAAATTAGATGCTGTTCCAGTAGCTACAGTACAACTGCGGTTTGATGGTTGGGTGACAGAATTACACAATGCAGAGGAACGTACACAGCTAAATCATGCTGCTGGAATTGATAATTTGTTGTATACGCCTGATGCAGATTTCTCTTGTTTTGCTGATTTAGCTTTAACAAGTCCTTCTGATTATTACAGAGAGGGACAAGGTTCGTTGTTGCAGTTGGTATTAACTCCAGGCGATCCTTTTATTAAACAAAGTAATGAAGCGATCGCACAACACGTCCTCAAGCAAGTTCACGAACTTTTCCCCTCTTCGCGCGAATTGAACATGACTTGGTACAGCGTCGTTAAGCTTGCTCAATCTTTATACCGCGAAGCGCCTGGTATGGATGCTTACCGTCCAGCACAAAAAACCCCAATTGCTAATTTCTTCCTGGCTGGTAGTTATACACAACAAGATTACATCGACAGCATGGAAGGCGCTACTATTTCAGGAAGACAAGCTGCTAAAGTGATTCTGGAAAATGCTAATAATTTTGTAATGCGATCGCCTGTAACTACAGCTTGAAGTTAGGCAACACATAGAGACGTTATATCCAACGTCTCTGCAAACCATCCCCAATATCAACTCAAATTTAAAATTACATGGCTGATTTGCTAGAGCATAGTGTACAAGTAGAGGTTGATGCTCCAATTGACCTAGTGTGGAGTTTATGGTCTGATTTGGAGCAAATGCCCAAGTGGATGAAGTGGATTGACTCTGTTAAAGTTTTAGACGACGATCCAACGCTTTCTCGCTGGAAACTAGCTACTGGTGGTTTGGAATTCACTTGGCTTTCCCGCACTTTGAAAGTAATACCCCACCAAATTATCCAATGGGAATCTGTGGATGGGTTGCCCAATCAAGGTGCAATTCGCTTTTATGACCGTAAGAACGGTAGCATTGTCAAAATGACTATTTCTTATGCTATTCCTGGTTTTCTTGGTAAGATCATGGATAATCTGTTTTTGGGGCGTGTGGTTGAGTCTACTATTCAAGCAGATTTAGAGCGGTTTAAAGAATACGCACTGCAAGCAAAATCACAATTATAAAAACGGTCATCACTAACTCTTCTCTCTTCTCCCTTCCCTCCTCACTCAAAAAACAGGCACAATAATTAAAGTAGGCGATCGCAACCTGGCTAGAGGTAGGTCAAAATGTCTATTAAAAGATTTAATTCGGGTGTCGGACTAATTTATGTATTAGTTGTCTTATTTTTCATCAGTCTAATTTTTGCTATTCTGCGGGCATTACTCCCCCTACTGATAGTTTTAGGGGCAGCAGGTGGTTTGTGGTGGTTTTGGAATCGTAATCAACTGCAAAAGCGCCAGCAGCAGCGCTTTCTTAATTCTGTTTTTAACCAAATTCTTACAGAAAATCAAGGGCGTGTGACTGTTTTTGATTTTGCTATGAAAACCGATTTAAAGCCAATTCATGCTAGACAATTTTTAGATGAATGGGCAAAAGAATGTTCTGCTCATTTTGACGTGACTGAGGAAGGTAATATTGTCTACTACTTCCCAATGGGTACATCATCCTTCCCATTTCAAAATGAACAATAAACCATAACTTTACATATATTCATCAAAGCTAAATAATTTTAAATGATTAGGGTTAGCAAGCAGTTCTTTTGCTAACAAGTAACCAGCTATTGACCAAGTTTGATTTTTTCTAGCTTCTTTACCAATAAGTCTGCCAGTTTTTCCATCATAATATTCTGCCCATCCATCCTTACTTAAGCTTTTTTCTGCTATTTCAATTGCTTTAGCAGCAACCTCACCTTTGCCAATTTTTTGCGCTGCGGCTGTTAGCATCCACATTAATACAGGCCAGTTACCGCCATTATGATAAGACCAAGGTTTATTTTTAGGATCGCATCCAGTAAGCAACCGCCATTCTATATCTTCCAATGCTGGAAAACAAATTTTCATTGGCATATTGCCTATTAAATCATCCCATCTTTCTATAATTAAATTAAAAATTGCTTCTGACTGCTGCTTAGTAGTTAGTGAAGCAATAATTGCTATTAAATTACCAACAGCAAAAAAACGACAGTCTATTTGAGATGGCCCTAAATTACCTGCTAAATAACCGCCAGATGATGGCAGCCATTCAGTTAAATTATGGAAAGGAATAGAATCTGAATAAATATTAAACCGATTAAGAGCGTGTTCTCCATACTCCTCAACTTTATAGCGATAAATGGTATTTAAGCGTTGAGGATCTATCCAATAATTATCTCTAATATGGTGCAGTAATAAATTAATATGATTATCTAGTATTTTAATTATTTTTTGATTATCTTTGTTAGGATATAGTAATTCACGGGCAGCGCATAAGCCTGCGTAAAATAAAGATTGAATATCCAAGGGATATCCATACATTCCCATCCGCCGATCAATCATACTCGCGCCATCTGGGACTAATAGCGTCGGGTACATATCAAATTTTGTTACCAAGCAAAGATCTAAAATTAATCTAATACCTTCTTGGAAATCATCTCGATAAACTAATTCAGTATCTTTGCTCGCGTGTACATAAGCACGTAATAAAATCATCCACCACAGACAAGAATCAACAGGGGCAACTCTCGCGATCGCGTGTTCACCAAAATCAGCTTTTAACTTTTCTTGTCCATCAACTACTTCTACTTTGAAACTAGCTGCTATTAAACCTCGCGCAGGTTTAGAAGAATCAAATTGTTTTTCTTTTGGTTGTAATTGTAAGGTTACTTCTAAGAAATTGCGAACAATTTCTGTTCTACCTTTAATTAGAAATACCAGTGCTGAAGAAATGAAATCGCGGATAAAACATTGATCATAATTAAGCGCAATTAGCTCTTGATCGCAAGCGGCAACTGTCCCGACAGGACGGTTTTGATAATAAATAATAGATTTTTCGAGTAATTGTTCAGCTTCTTCTAACAGTAATTTTTCTATTATCATATCTAGATGATTTATTTTGGTTGAATATTAATTTCTACCACGTTGGGTCAGAATAGAGGTTGATAGTCAAATGCGATCGCCCTGCTGGTACGGCTGAAATGCAAGCACATATAGCCTCACCATCATCTAGTTCTACCTCGCAAGCATGGCAAGACCCCATTAAACAACCTGTAGGTATGCACACACCAGCACGTTGAGCAACCTGAAGTAGAGGTTCTCCTGGTTCAGCTTCAATTACTACTTCATCTGGTAAAAATTCTATACTAACACTCATATATGCTCAATGTTTTTCAATAGAATTTGGTAACAATAGAGTCAGGTCTAAATAAGTTTCAACTGTATCTGCTAAAGAATTTAGTATTTCTTCCCTCTGTTCCTCATAATTAGGAACAACTGTAGGTAAATCTTTTAATCCTCGCTGCTGACGGAGATAATTTAACCAAGTACGCCTCCAAGCACCATTATCAAAAATACCGTGTAAATAAGTACCCCATACTGATTGATTAAGATCCACAATCCCTAAATTGTTATCATCAAACAAATATTGATAATGATTGGATGACACTACTTTTTCAGGTAATAACTCAGTGTTACCTTGATGAATTTCATACCCAGTAACAGGTAAATCAGCGTGAGGATATTGAGACTTTACTGAGCGTTGACGAGCAATTTTATCTCCTGTCATTACAGTTGTTAATGGTAACAATCCTAAACCATTACAGACTTTTGTATTACTCTCAATTCCTTGTGGGTCTGAGATTAGTTTACCTAACATCTGAAAACCGCCACAAATTCCCAAAATTGTACCGCCTGTGGCGATGTAATTTTGCAATTGTTCTGCCATACCAGTTTCTTGCAATACCATTAAATCAGCAATGGTAGTTTTAGAACCAGGAATAATTACTGCATCTGGATGTCCCAGAGTATCTTTGGGGGCAATATATTTCAGCTTAACACTAGGTTCTGCTTCTAGTGGGTCAAAATCCGTAAAATTAGCAATTCTTGGTAGGCGGATTACTGTAATATTAAGATCAGTATTAGTTTTTCGGGAGCGACGATCAAGTAAATCTAAAGAATCTTCTGATGGGAAGATTTGGTCAATCCAGGGAATTACACCAATAACGGGAATACCAGTATATTCTTCTAGCCAAGTTATACCAGATTCAAGAAGCGATCGCTGTCCTCTAAACTTATTAATTACTACACCCTTAATTAATGCTCGTTCCTCTGGTTCCAACAACTGCAAAGTACCGACAACATGAGCAAAAGATCCACCTCTATCAATATCTACTACTAGCAGCGTTGGTGCATTCAAATACCGCGCTACGCGCATATTAGTTAAATCACGGTGTTTGAGGTTAATTTCTGCCGGACTACCCGCACCTTCACAAACAACTAAATCAAATTTTTCAGATAAAATTTGTAGTGATTCTTGAATTGCCTGCCAACCTAAATCAAAATATTTCTCATAATAATCAACAGCAGTAACTGTACCTACAGCTTTCCCCTTCAGAATTATCTGAGAAGTCATATCTCCTTGGGGCTTAAGTAAAATTGGGTTCATCTCTATTGTTGGTGTGACACCAGCAGCCCAAGCTTGCACCGCCTGGGCGTGACCAATTTCTCCCCCAGTAGCAGTAACATAGGCATTTAAAGCCATATTTTGCCCTTTAAAAGGAGTCACCCGCCAACCGCGTCGTGACAAAATCCGACAAATAGCAGCACAAAGTAGAGATTTTCCTGCGTGGGAAGTTGTTCCCACTACCATAATTGCTTTCATTATTTAGCTATCAGCTTTAATATTTTTTAATGAAATGACAAGTTTATAACCTAGCTGATTATAAGCTAAATATGATTGTTTTTCAGATCAATATGTTGGCAAGTAATCTGAATTTAAAGTCTCTTCTAAAGTAAATGGGGACTCACTAGGCAAGATATCCAGTTTAGACTTAAATGCAGCATCTTCTAAAGCATCTTGATAACATTCAATAAAAATTTTTTCTGCATAATATTTCAAGCTTGGGCTATCTCTAAGTAATTTTTTAATTTGTCGGCGCTGTTCTTTAATTGTCAGCAACCAACCTCTAGCATTAGTTTCTCTTTCAGGTTCCCAATAAGCAAGTTTTAGCAGATGTTCTAACAAAACAGTTAAGCGATTTTCTAATTCTCGCTTATCGGAATTACCCAAACTTTCTAATTCCTCTACTAAATTATCCCAGTCAACAAGGTTAAAGTTTCCAGAGCGAATTTGGTTAGCTGTTTTTTCGATCCACAGGCAATAATCTTCCTCATAAAGACTATGCTGTGGGGTGACTGATGAAAGTTGTTGATTTACCATCTTAAATTGGTAGCCTTAACCAGCGAGTTAATGTATTAGATAGGCGGTCTAGTAAAGATGGTGCAGGTATGGTAGCACCATTTTGCTCGTATTTTTCTACTAGCTGGCGACCTAGCGGTGTGAGGCGAAAACTATCAGTAATGCCTTGTCCGTCTACTTCGCGGCGTAAAATGCCTACTTGAATTAACCAAACTAAAGCATTTTCTGCTGCTAATTCCGATAAAGGGCGTTTAGTGTAATTATGTTGCACACCAGACTCAGATGCGATCGCCTGTATTGGCACACTCGTAGAACCCATACAAGCAAATAGATGCAACTGGAAAGGCAAACAGCGCATCGCCCTTTCTGCCCGTGCTACAGTGCGACTAGAATATTGAAATAATTGCGGGTTTTTAGGCTGTGTAGAAATCATGTGAACTGTTAGTAATTTAATACTGACTCTTTCTTAAGTCTGGCAAATTCTAGTTTTTTAATTTTCAGGCATGGAAACTACCAGAATTGAGTAGTAACCACTACATCAGAGCCAACCTTATTGTAAAACCATAGACCTCGTATCCTTAGTCGATAAAATCTTTGATACCATCTGCGTTTATCTGCGGTTAATCTGCGCCTCTTTAAAACCAAATAAAAATTTTTGCAAGAAGTGTCATGTAAAATTTAGAATTGCTAAAACAAAAATTTTAAACAAGGGAACGCAATCAATGGCATTAGCAGTTGGCACAACAGCACCAGGATTTACAGCAAAAGATACCAACGGCAACACCGTCTCATTATCTAATCTTGCAGGTAAAAAAGTAGTTTTGTATTTCTACCCCAAAGATGATACTCCAGGCTGCACTAAACAAGCTTGTAGCTTTCGAGATAATTATTCAGAATATCAAGGCAAAGATATTGTGGTGCTAGGAATCAGCAAGGATGATGAAACCTCTCACCAAAAATTTACCGAAAAATACAATCTGCCATTCCCTCTACTTGCTGATGTTGATGGCAGTATCATCAAAGCTTATGACGTAGATGGCGGCGGTTATGCCAAGCGCGTCACATACGTAGTTGATGAAAACGGCAAAATTATTCACGTTGATTCCAGTGTCAAAACTGATACCCATGCCAGCGATATTTTAGCTGCTGTCGGTGCTTAATCAAAATAGGGGTAGGTTTAACAAATAAGTTGTTGTAGAAACAAAAATAATTTGCTAAACCCACCCCCACCATTAGCCTGTATTTCATCGAATTTCAAACCGATGTAAAAGTAGGGCTAGGGATAACCTTAGCTCTACTAATTAGTTTTTTGTGGCACAGAAGATCCCGATCCGGTGGCTGAATTTTGGTTCATCTTACGAATCATTTCTAATTGTTGCTTCCTGAAATCATCAGCCGCGCTATTAAGATTTGTACGCTGTTCCGCCGAAAACTCATCATAAGTGCGGAGAGTACCCAAATTAGCACGATGAATCAAATCTAAGGGATTAAAACCGCCATTATTTGCGCCTGTTAAGGGGTCTTGCTCCTGAGTTTTAAATTCATCGACTTGGGTAGGATATGTAGGGTATGTTGCTTGCGCCCAAGATGCTTGAGGCAGCAAGCAGGATGCAACTCCTATACCAGCTAAGACACTTAAGGATGTCCTAGAAAACAGTTTTGTTAAGATGGGAGATAATTGGTTTTTCATCGTCATAGCCCAGTTTTGTAAAAGCTATGATGATTTTATCTCATGCGAATCGGCGGCGTAGTAGTGGTTGAATTGCGGTTAACGCTACTGTGGTAAATCCTAGCAGTACCAGTAGGGAGCCTCCGAAGGTAACAGCGCCCCAAGGCGCTTGCATGACTACGCTGCCCAATGTCCAGTTGGTATGGGTATATAGATAGCGGATAGGCTCGATGGCATAACTTAAAGGATTAAGAGTAGCTACAATTTGTAACCATTGGGGCATAAAGGATAAAGGCGCAAGGGCAGTACTAGCAAATAGCAGTGGTAAGTTGGTGACAAAAATTACTGCAATTAGCTCAATATGACCTGGTAAAGCAAAAGATAAACCCAAGCTTAAAGCAGTAACACCCACAACTAGCAACAAGATAATTAAAGCAATCATCCCCAAACCTAAGAGATTAGGTAAACCTGTACCTAGTAAGGCACTGGCTGTCACAATTGCGGCTGTCTGAATAAAGCTGAGGGCGATAATATAAATTGCTGATGCCGCCACAATTGAATATCGTGATACTAGAGGTGCAACCAGCAAGCGGTTGAGAAACCCAAATTCTCTGTCAAACATTACGGGTAAACCAGCATTTAAAGCGCCAGCAAAAGCTGTAAAGACAATCACGCCAGCGCCTAAAAACTTGCCGTAAGTTAAATCGTTACCAAATAACCCTTGAGGGGCATTTTGAAACAGCGCCCCGAATAAAAACAGCCACATCAACGGCTGAATTACCCCAGCAATTAATGTGGAAGGACGGCGTTGCAATTGAATAAACAAACGTTTTGTTAAAGCGAGGGTTTCTTGAATAAACTCACTAAAAGCACTAGGTGTACCACCGCTTTGTAGCTGTGTCACCTGTGGTTGCAAGCTGACATTGGATGGAGGAGTAATAGTTTGGCTCATATCTTTTATTTTGTTTGTGTACTGTATGCGATACTCCTGCGGAGTCGCTTTGCGATCGCCTTTTTACGCTTTCTAAAATTGCAACTATCGCATTGCTTGTTTTTTCTCTGCCTTCAAATCACGACTCCCACTAGCCGCTAGTTCTGCATCTAATAGAGTACGACCTGTAGCAGCGAGGTAGACATCATCTAAACTAGGTCGAGATTGAGCAATCCCAAAAATGGGTAAACCTGCATCTTTGAGAGATTGCTGAACCTGCATCAAAGCATCGTTTTGTGCTTTCACAACCAAGTTTAACGAGTTCCCCTGAGCAGTATTAATAATTACTTCTTGCACAAAGGGCAAAGATGAAAGCATATCTTTAGCTTTTTCTGCCTCTTCTGTAGGAGAAAATTCGCGGATGCGGAGAGTAATGCGATCGCCTCCAACTTGATCCTTTAACTCAGATGGCGTACCGTTAGCAATCACTACGCCTTGATCGATTATTGCTACTCGGTTAGCTAAAGCATCAATTTCTTCTAAATAGTGGCTAGTAATTACAACTGTCGTCCCTGCATCACGCAGTTGGCGCAAGAAATTCCAAACTACAACTCTGCTTTCAATATCTAGCCCTACTGTTGGCTCATCTAATACTAAAACATTTGGTTGATGCAACAACCCAGCAGCTAAATCTAGGCGCTTACGTAAGCCACCGGAATACGTACCTGTCTTTTTATCTGCGTATTCCTGCAAGCTTAAGACAGCGAGCATCTCATCAACTCTCTGCTTAGCCACCTTGTTAGGTAGGTGATACAGTGCAGCTTGCAATTCTAAGAGTTCGCGCCCAGTCAGGACTTTATCTAAGGCAACTTCTTGAGCTACATAACCTAACTTTTGCCGTGCAGCCCTGGGATTATCAATTACAGAGATACCAGATACCTCAATTTTGCCTGCATCTGGTTTCGCCAAAGTACACAAACATCTAATTGTGGTAGTTTTACCAGCACCATTGGGGCCAAGTAGACCAAAGATTTCCCCTGGTTCTACCTGAAATGAAACATCCTTAACGGCTTGGACTGAGCCGTAGTGCTTCTGAAGCTGTTGGATTAAAACGGCTGGAGCCATGAGTATTTATATGTCTAAAGGAGTTGATACAAAACTATACAATCTATATTTCTATCTTAGTACGTGAGTAATTACACTGTCGGTACGGAAGACTCTACAGCGCCAGCGAGAGTGAGTTAAGCAGGCTGCGCTATGTACTAAGGCTGTGAGTAATGCGATCGCCAAGAGTAGTTATAGTGCTGATATGTATATTCTTATCCCAAACCTACTGTAAGAATCCGGGTTTGGTTAATAAATACAGTAATCCTTAGCAAGTGGGATTGCACACAAAAAGCGATCGCACGCTCAAAAATATACTTAATTGTTAATTTTTAGGTTCTTAGTTTAAATTTGATACTGCCGACCCTAGTCAACTACAAAAAATAGCTAACTAAATTAAAAGTTAAATTTTCAAGGAAAAAGTAACGCAGTTTTTGTTACCTTAAAAAAATATATTTTCAATTAAATGAGAACACCCCAGGTTGAATTACAGAACTTGTCACTTATTGTTTGGTTTTACCTATTAGGAACTGCTCCCACAGTGGCACAAATTGTTCCCGATGCTACATTACCTATTAATTCTGTCGTGACATCTATTGATTCTACTAACTTAATTAATGGTGGAACTAAGGCAGGTAGTAACTTGTTCCATAGCTTTAGTAACTTTGATATTCCAACTGGTAACACAGCTTTTTTCAACAATGCTTTTGATATTAAGAATGTATTTAGCCGAGTAACAGGCTCTTCGGGATCTAATATTGATGGGATTCTTCAAACTAATGGTACTGCTAATTTATTTTTAATTAATCCCAATGGCATTATTTTTGGTGCTAATGCTCAATTAAACATTGGCGGTTCATTTGTGGCGACTACAGCTAACGCTATTGGGTTTAAAAATCAAGGTTTTTTTAGTGCTTCTGTTCCCAATAACCCTAAGTTGCTAACAGTTTTACCCTCATCTTTTTTATTTAATCAAATTGCAACACAACCTATTACCAGTCAAGCTAGCCTACAAGTTGCTCCTAGTCAAAGTTTATTGTTAGTTGGTGGTAATGTCAGCTTGGATGCAGGAGGATTATTTGCTCTAGGTGGTCGAGTAGAATTGGGAGGTTTAGCAGGTTCTGGAACAGTAGAAATTAATCAGGATGGTAATAATCTTAATTTGAATTTTCCTTCAGGGGAGATACCAAAAGCAGATGTTGAGTTAAGTAATAGCTCTGTAGTTAATGTCAGTGCAGGAGGTGGCGGAAGTATTGCCATCAATGCTGATAAATTCAATATGACAAGAGGCAGTAGCCTAAGTGCGGGGATAGCATCAGGTATGGGTTCTGCTTCAAGTATTGCGGGAAATGTTGAGATCAATGCAAAAGGAGTAATTACCCTTGACGATGAAAGTTTCATATCAAATGATGTGTTAGTAGGCGGTATGGGCCATGCAGGCAATATTAAGATCGCCAGTGGTTCACTGTCTTTAAGTAATGGCGCTCAAGTAAGTGCTAGCACTTATGCCGATGGGAATGCAGGTAGTGTGACGATTGTTGCTCAAGATGCGGTGAGCTTGGATGGAACAATTAGTAATAATGGATATAGCAGTACTATATTTAGCACTGTAGTACCAGGAGCTGTTGGCAATGCTGGCAACGTTTTTCTTACCACTGGTTCGCTGTCTTTAGCCAATGGCGCTCAATTAACAGCTAGCACTTTTGGACAGGGAAATGCAGGTAGTGTGACAGTTGTTGCCAAAGATACGGTTAGTTTCGATGAAACGGATATTTATGGATTTAGCAGTGGAATATTTAGCAGTGTCGAAACGGGAGCCATAGGCAATGGTAGCAACATTAGTATCACTACTGGTTCACTGTTTTTAACCAATGGCGCTCAAGTGGTTGCCAGCACTGCTGGGCAGGGAAATGCAGGTAGTGTGAGTATTTTTGCCCAAGATGTAGTTAGCTTAGATGGGACAAATAGTCTTGGATATCCTAGTGCGATATTTAGCGACGTAGAAATTGGAGGCGTAGGCAATGGTAGCAATATAAATATCACCACTGGTTCACTGTCTTTAACTAATGGTGCTCAATTGATTGCTAGGACTAGGGGACAAGGAAATGCAGGTAGCGTGAATATTTTTGCCCAAGATGCAGTTAGATTAGATGGGACAATTAGGAATGGACGTAGCAGTGCTATATTTAGCAGTGTAGGAACGGGAGCTATAGGCAAAGCTAACAATATTAATATCACTACTGGTTCACTATTTTTAACCAATGGCGCTCAATTGATTGCTAGCACTTCTGGGCAGGGAAACGCAGGTAGTGTGAATATTTTTGCTAAAGAGCGGGTGAGTTTGGATGGGACGAATATTGAATCTATAAGTGGAATACTTAGCGCCGTAGAAGCGGAAGGCGTAGGTAATGGTGGCAATATTTTTATCACCACTGATTCACTTTATTTAACCAATAAAGCTCAAGTAAGCGCTAAAAGTGAAGGGACAGGGGATGCAGGGAATATTACTAATATCACTGCACATTCTCTAAGTCTTGATAATGCCTCAATTACTACTGGTAGCATCTCTGGTAATGGTGGAAATATTGCAAATCTTCAAGTGAATGATTTGCGGTTGCGTAATGGTAGTGAAATTTCTACAACTGCTGGTACTGCTGAGAGTGGTTTGGGCAATGGTGGCAATATTAATTTTAATTTAGACACCTTAGTTGCTTTAGAAAATAGCAATATTGCAGCCAATGCTTTTGGGGGACGGGGTGGCAATATCCAAATTAATACTACTGGACTTTTTCAGTCACCAGATAGCCAAATAACTGCGAGTTCCCAGTTAGGATTAAATGGAGAAATCAAAGTTAATACACCTGGTATAGACCCCAGCAAAGGGTTAATCAATTTACCAGCAAAAGTAACTGATGTTAGTCAACTGGTAGCGCAAAGTTGTACCTCTGAAACGGCATCTTCCCAAAGTAATTTAACTGTAACTGGTAGAGGCGGTTTACCAGCTAACCCTACAGAAGTTCTGACTGGTGAGACTGTGTTAGTAGATTTAGAAACACCATCAACACATATTACAAAATCTCCAGAAATTACTCCCCAAGCGATTAGCATTAAAAGCCAACCCCAATTTATTGAAGCTACTGGCTGGAGATTCAACAACAATGGAGTTGTTACTTTAGTTGCTAATGCTGCCAATGTTACACCTCAAAAACTTTGGCATAATTCTCAAGGCTGCAATGGTAATGGGTAATAGAATTAATAATCAACAAATAACTGCCATTGTGTTAGCAGGTGGACAAAGTTCTCGGATGGGTAGAGATAAAGCTTTAATATCCATCCAAGGTACGCCACTAATTAGACTAATTTGTGAAGTTGCTCTTGGGTGTACTTCACAAGTTTATGTAGTGACACCTTGGAAAGAAAGATATCAAGAAATTTTACCTACCAACTGCCAATTAATTTTAGAATTACCTATTGCAGAAGACACTAAACCACATGGCGCATTGGTTGGTTTTTCCCAAGGGTTAAGTTATGTACAAACTGATTGGGTATTATTACTTGCTTGTGATTTGCCACGTTTACAATTAGAAGTCTTACAAAATTGGGTAGAACAATTAAGTAATCTCTCACAAGCAGGTAGCAAAGATTATATCGCTGTTCTTCCCCGAAGCCCTAAAGGATGGGAACCATTATGTGGTTTTTACCACCGCCGTTGTTTACCAATACTGACAGAATTTATTCACCAGGGAGGGCGTTCTTTTCAAAAGTGGTTAGTTCAACATCCCGTGAAGGAATTGCACGTAATTGATCGCCAGGTATTATTTAATTGCAACACACCTGATGATTTAGCAAAAATTGATCAGTCTATGGGTAAAAATCAACTTAAATAAATATTGTGCTGGTCATTGTTAATTGTTAAAGCCAATTTCCCACCATTACATAGGGAGCCCAATAATAAGGATGGTTTAACGCGGGGTCTTTTAACAAGCGCAGTTGAGCGCGACGGAGGGCTTCAGCTTTGGTTACTGAGGCATCTAACTCGCGGTAAAACTCGGTCATTAACTCGGTTGTGCCTTCATCACTAACAAACCACAGCGTCGCTAGTGTACTGCGTGCGCCTGCCCTTACTGCTACTCCAGCTAGTCCTAATGCTGCCCGCTTGTCTCCGGCTGCTGTTTGACAGGCGCTCAAAACCAGTAATTCAATTGCTCCAGAGCCAGCTTGTTCTCTACTGCGTAGTAAACTATTTAACTCATTAACATTAAATGTTTCATCCCAAGTTAGCAGGAAAGTTTGATCTGCTTGGGAACTAAATTGACCATGTGTGGCTAAGTGTACTATCGAAAATCCTGATGAACTAAGCTGATTTTTGAGAGCAGTGCTAGTGAAATCCTGATTTAGTAATACTTTAGTCGGCACTTCAGAGGAAATCGTTGCTAATTCATCTGTAACGTTCGGTAATGCTGAAAACTTTTGACGCGCTTGGCTAATACCTGCGATTAAAGCTTGAAGTTTTTTTTCTTCTAACGGTTTGGGATCAAATAGTTGCAAAGATGGTGTCAGTGCGATCGCATACTTTTCTAATAAAAATTGCTTACCATCATACAAAGCTGCCATTGGTACATTAGCAAAACGACCGTCTAGCACAAATACCAATGTTTTAATCTGCCCTTTAGTCAAATCAGCTACGGCTGGTTTAACTAACCAGTCATAAATCTTGCTACCAGTAGATAAATAGGCTCTTGATGAGCGAGTGACCACAGCTTTACGCATTCTGTCAAGAGTAGTTTCCACTTCTTGGCGGGGTATCTGTGTGCTGTAGTGGAGTAAAGGTTTTCCTGGTAGGGACAGAACAACTTCTAAACTATCTTCTAAAATTATGGGATAGACAACGGCGGCACTTTTATCTACTTGATCAATTTGTACAGGTTTAGCGGTTAAACAGTTTTCTCTAAAAAAGTTAGCTAGTTCTGCTAGCTGCAAAGATTCGATCACTTTACGAGCAGCAATCAAGTTTTCCTGGCTAGGTTGAACGCCTGGTTGTGATTGCAATAGTAATCCTACAAGTTCTCGATAAACAGGTTCTACACTTTCTCGGAAAGAAAATTGCACATTTGAATTGATTGCAACTAAATCAGTGCGTAGAGACTGAAGGTTGTTGACAGCTTCGGTATAGGATGCGATCGCACCCTTGGTATCTTTTTGCGCTTTTAGTAAACGCCCTAACTGCCATTGCCAGCGATAAGCAATATCTGGAGCATTAATTGACTGTGCTTTCAGCAATGCTTGTTCAGTTAGTTTAATCGCATCGCTAAATTGTCTAGTATTTTCATATACAGTCCCTAATTGACCCAGGGCATAAGACTCTGCTCTGGGATCGTCCAAACTATTTGCTTGCTGTACTGCTGTGGCTAATAGTTGGGCAATTTCTCGGTAATTTGGTCTATTTGGAATAGTGTTTTGATCTGCTTGGAACCATGTATCAGTTGTTTGTTGCTGATTTTGCTTAGTTTGGGTAATTCTTGCTGAAGTTTGCTGATTATCAGCTAGTTTCATCAAACTTTGAGCTAAGTTAATCTTCGCATCAACAACATTACGACTAGGAGGTAACTTAGTAATTGATTGTTGGACTGAAGAAGATAATGCAGTAGCCGCAGAAATTTGTTGAGTTTGTATTAATAAGCTGAGTTGATTGAGTTGTGCTTGCAGTGGTGTAATGGAGGAGGTACTGGTGTTAATTGTTTGTTGATAGTAAGCTAATGCAGCTTGATTATCCTGTTGAGCGCGGGCAGTATTACCTAAACTAAACAAAGCTTCAGCAATATCTTCAGGCGATCTCAATCTTTCCGCTACAGCTAAACTCTGCTGTAAAATTTGTTTTGATTGGTCTAAGTTACCAACTAACCTGAAAGAGTTTCCTAAACTTCGCATTCCTGCGGCTTTAATGCGCGAGTCTGGTAATGATTGTAGGCTTTTGTTCACATCTTGCAGCGTATCTAATGCCCGTCGATAAAGTCCCAATACTAGAAATGCTTGAGATTGATTAATTTTGGCGCGAATAGTACCTAATTGATCCCCAGCTTGTTGATAAGTTTTCGCTGCTTGTACCCAAGTCGTTACAGCTTGTTCTGCTTGTCCCTTCGCTAACTGCAAACTACCTTGGTTATTCAAAGCTTGCGCTAGTACTTTCAGGTAATCGTTTTGATTAGTAGGATTACCTAATAATTTTAGGCTAGATGCGATCGCATTTTCTGCATCAGACCACTGCCCTAACTGCTGATATGCTAACGATAGATTACTTAACACCATTGCTTGGTTAAGCTGATCTCCTGCTTGTGCAAATGCACTTGCAGCTTCTTTCCAAGCATTAGCCGCCTCTAAAAATTTTCCAAATTCGTAAAAATTTCTACCCTGTTGTACTAAAGAATCAAAATTAGCACTGACATTTCCAACGTTAGTTGCAGTCGGTACTTGAGCTATAGCTGGGTGAATATTTGATAAAGTTAAACCACTTAACAGCAATCCCATTAATACCGCAGAGTAATTCATATAAAACTTTACATCCTTGAACAAACTTTTTTTCTGATCCAATTACAGGGGATAAAATCTTTGTATATATGCTTGTTGATTGGTAATCAAATTTTTAGATCTTTCGGAATTAGTTTGCCAATATTCATTTAATAACCTTTATGCCTCCCCTGCTGCCTCTGCGTGCTTCAGGGATTATAAATAATTGAAAAATACAAACCGTTTTCTTGCCATGTTCTGGGTCTAGAATCAACTTTTACCAAAGGAATGCCCCAATCCAAGCGGAGTGTTAATCTATCGCCTTGTTGCCACAATAAACCCATACCTACAGAAGCTAACGTATTAGGATCGGGGTTAGTACCTTTACTATTCCAAGCCCTAGCTAAATCAACAAATGGAGTTAGCTGTAACACACCTTGGTAACGTGGTGTATCAGAGTTTACCCTCTGAGATATTTTTAAAATTGGTATCCGTAATTCCGCAGAAGCAAAAGCACCATTATCACTCAATAATACATCTTGGCGATAACCTCGGATACTTTCTTGACCTCCTAAACCAATTTGCTCAATAGGCATTAATGCTCGATCAGCAAGTTGCAAGTCGCCACGTACTAAGAATAAGGTATCGGGAGCTAAAAGACGTACCCATTGAGCTTGTCCACGCCAACTTAAAAAGCGACTATCAGGAGCTTCTTTATTAATTGTGGCATTGAACGCACCTACGCCTAAACTAAATTGAGAACGGGCAGAAATTACTTGTGTACTACCTCGCTGTGTCCATTCTTGAAAAAATCTTACGGCTGAAACTCTTGTCCTGCCTTGTTCATCTGCTCCGGCTGACAGTGGGAAAGGTCTATCTAATAGTGATGTGTCAGTTTCTCTACGAGATCCCGTTAGTCCTAAAGCAAATTCTTCGCTGGGTGTCTGGCTTATAGGCTGGCGAAATGTGAGATCAAAATAACGAGAAGAAGCTTCAATATCTATTTCGTCAAAGGGTGGTTCAATAACATTACTAGATGTGTTGCCATAGTTGAGGCGCAAGCTGCCATTACGAGGATTTAGGGGCAGAGTGTAAGCAAAATCATAAGCATTGCTACCATCGGTATTGCTATATTCCAGGTTAATAGCATCTCCTAACCCAAGCAAGTTAGCTTCTCTAATTTGCCCACCTCGGCGAAAACTACCTACACTCGGTGAGCGACTGTTATCAAGATTAGCTTGAGTTTTGAAGGTATCCGCTTCTTGAACTTTTATTGTCAGTAAACTTGTTCCAGGGGTGGAACCTGCGGCTAGTTCCGCAGATATACTCGCAATCAGGGGATCAAGTTGCAACAACCGTAATGCTTCTAATAAGCGAGGAACGTTGAGAGCTTTTTGAGTCGCAATAGCTATACGCGATCGCACATAATTAGGCTGTAAACGCCTAGTACCTGTAATATTTATACTTTCTAAGCTACCCTCAACTACTTGGATAGTCACAACGCCTTCAGTAAGCGTTTGGGTTGGGATTAAAGCGCCAGAAGTAACATATCCTTTGTCAATATACAGTTGAGTGACTGCTGAACGAGCTTGCAGTAGTTCTGCAAAACTAATTGGGCGATTTGTAAATGGTGCGGTAACAGTTGCTAGTTCTTGTGAACTAATAACAGTGTTACCTGTGAACTCGAAGCTTTTAACTGTTAACGTACCTGGAACTGAACTTTCAGGAGCTTCCCCTGGCTGGGGTGTAACTGATGGTGGTGTTAATAGTTGTTCTGGTGGCGGTAGCGGTTGGGTAGTTGCTGGGGGTTGTGGTGTTGGCTGTGAGGGGGGAATAATGTCCTGTGGCGGAATTTGTGGTATTCCTGGCGGTATAGCAGGAACTTGAGCTAATAGACATTCTTGACAGTCATTTACAGTCTTCAGCTTGTTTGTATCTATGGATGTTTGCGCTACAACTGGCGTGACTAGCCAGACAGGAGCCAACACGGTAGGAAGCGATCGCATCCATATTTTAATATTTTTTTTCGAGGCTCTCATGCTGCTTGTCAACATACCGTAGACCGACTATACCTCAAAAGTTATTTTTTTAATCACTTAGTTAACGAAAAAGCCGTATATATTTGTTATTAAAAAATAGTAATTAAATTCAAATAAAAAGCGAATTAGCTTTAATTTTATCAAGGTAAAAATATTCATTTAAGGTATGAATCAATTAATTTTATAAAAATGCACATAAACGGAATGACAATTAACTTATCAGCTAATTTATTAGTAATTAAAACCATAACAAGTATGTATTTTTAAAATTTATTAAATTCATAAATAACAATAATTATTGCCAGTAGGCATAAAATAATCCCCAAACCACAGACTCGAAACAAAAATCTCGGCTTGGGGCTAATTACTCCCCCCTTTTGGGCAGGGGGGTTCAAAAAGGTGAAATTTTCCCCAATAGTATCAATTAGTACTCAAGCACGGAAGAATCAACTTCACGACTCCAAGCCGTTATACCACCTTTGACATTCGTACCTTCAATACCTGCTGATTTTAGAATGCCCAACGCTTTTGCAGACCTACCACCCATTTTGCAATGAGCAATTAAGCGATGACCGTTGAGTAATTCTTTAACTTTTTCAACACCTTTGCCGCTTTCAATATCTGGTAATGGTACTAAAACAGCACCAGGAATTTTGGCAATTTCATACTCATTCGGGTTACGGACATCCAGCAAAACAAAATCATCCGCACCACTATCGAGTAACTGCTTAAGTTCCTGAACAGTCATTTCAGAAATTTCCAATTGCTGTTTCGCCTCCTCTGCTTTTGCTTGGGGAATACCGCAGAAATGTTCGTAATCAATTAATTTGTCAATTACGGGTCTTTCTGGATTAGGACGCAGCTTTAACTCCCTAAACTTCATTTCTAAGGCGTTGTACAACAGCAAGCGCCCACTTAAAGTTGTACCTTGACCCAAAATAATTTTGACGGTTTCCGTTGCTTGGATAACGCCAATCATTCCAGGTAGAATTCCTAAAACGCCACCTTCAGCGCAGGAAGGAACCATTCCTGGTGGTGGTGGTTCGGGATAAAGGTCACGGTAGTTGGGGCCACCTTCGTAATTAAAGACGGTTGCTTGACCTTCAAACCGGAAGATAGAACCGTAGACGTTAGGTTTATCTAGCAACACGCAAGCATCATTAACTAAGTAGCGGGTGGGGAAGTTATCTGTACCATCCACTACGATGTCATAAGGTTTAATGATGTCCAGGGCATTTTCAGAAGTTAAGCGGGTTTCGTAAAGGTCAACCTGACAGTGAGGGTTGATTTCCAAAATCCGGTTTTTGGCAGACTCTATTTTGGGTTTACCTACCCAAGATGTACCGTGAATAACTTGGCGTTGCAGGTTGGAAGTATCTACAACATCAAAATCAACAATACCGATACGTCCAATACCAGCCGCAGCTAGATACAGCAGTAGCGGCGCACCTAGTCCACCTGTACCAATACACAACACACTGGCAGCTTTGAGGCGTTTTTGCCCTTCTAGTCCAACTTCGGGCAAGATTAGGTGTCGTGAATATCGTTCGTATTCTTCTTTAGTTAACTGGATTTCATCCAGGTTTGGATTCAGCATGACAAGAGGAGGTACGCAGAGAGAAGTAATAGCCTATTTAAAATACAATAGTCTTTTTATTTACTCTTGGGGAGCGATGCGCGGATGTGCGTGTGTAGGTTTCAAGAAAATTATTAATGAAATGTAATAATTTCTTCTGATTGAAATTGATGCGTGTCATCTAGACACCAACTGCGGATATCACCAGCTTTGCCTTGTTCTACGGAAACGATGATATAAGAGTATTCTTGCCAAGCACAAGCGCGATCGCATTCCGAAGGAATTGCCGGATAATCGGGGTGAGAATGGAAAAAGCCAACAATATTAAGCTGAGATTCCCGTGCTGCTTTTTGTGCTTTTAGCATATCTAAGGGTGTGATCGCAAATCGCCGCCTTTTACTCATTACCACTTCCGCATCTGCATAATCATTTGTGGTTTCTGCACTCCAAGCATTCTCCGTCTGCCAAACTTCTACTACTGTTTTACCAGTATCATTGATTTTTCCTAACATAATGCCGCAACACTCTTCTGGATAAGTGCTTTCTGCATGAGTAGTAATACTTTGGAGATGTTCTGGAAGAAGTTGGATCGCCACTACAATTAAAAAATATTAGAGCAGAGCAAATTATAGCTATGTCAAAAAAGTATTCATTGCAGTACTAAACGCACGTGAGGTTTCTGCTTTAGTACTATAAATACTTTGTTTCTTCAAAAGTGACTTTTTATACAGATTGTTAGTGATGCTTACCTGCTCCCAAATACAATTGTGCTACCTTGGGATCATTTAACAATTCTGAGCCAGCGCCTGTAAAGCGATCACGCCCAGTATCCAATACATAACCCCGATGCGCCATTGCTAAAGCCTTACGCGCATTTTGTTCTACCAAGACAATGGCAGTTCCCCCTTGATTAATGTGTTTAATCTGCTCAAACACATTATTTACTAATAAAGGAGACAAAGCGGCAGAAGGTTCATCCAATAGTAACAAGCTTGGTTCCAGCATTAAAGCTTTTCCCATTGCTAACATTTGGCGTTCACCACCAGAAAGTGTACCAGCACGTTGCGATCGTCGTTTAGCTAAAACTGGAAAAGCATCAAAAATCTTTTTTTTCAGTGGTTGCAAAGCATCTTTACGGATAAAAGCGCCCATTTCTAAATTTTCTTCCACACTTAAAGAAGGGAAGACATTAGAAATTTGAGGTACATAGCACATTCCAAGTTGAACAATTTGATTTGACTTTAAGCCAGAAATAATTTTGCCTTTAAAATTAATTTTGCCTTGATGCGGAGTTAACAACCCAAATATCGCCTTTGCCAGAGTGGATTTACCTGCACCATTAGGCCCAATCACAGCAACCAGTTCACCTGGATATATTTTAAAATTTATCCCTTGCAGAATATCTAAATCTTTAATATATCCAGCCCAGACATCTTCAACTTCTAATATAGGAGCAGAATTATTCATAATTTAGCGGTTAGCTTTGAGCGGTTAGCTTTCAGCTTATACAGATAAATACATCATTGTTATATATACCAGCGAAATTAGTATTTAGCCAACAGCTATCAGCTTGATCAACTTTTATTTAATAAGCTGATTGCTGATAGCTGACCGCTAATTGCTACTGAGGCGTTTTTTGTAAGTCTGGACGTTCTTCTGGGACAATTGCCCCTTCTACCGGACAAACTTGCAAACATATACCACAGTCAATACAAGTAGTAAAGTCAATCCAATACCAGTCAGTACCCTTAGCATTTTTACTAGGGCCATCGTGAATACAGGCGACAGGACAGGCATCGACACAATCAGCAACGCCTTCACATATATCAGTGACAATTGTATGCGGCACAGTGTTCTCTCTCTTGATTGGAAAGGAAGGCGACTGCTTCTAGATTAGCAGTTAGCTTTTAGCTTTTAGCGGTTAGCAATTAGCTTTTAGCAGAGTAAAGTTAAGTGTTGACTGTTTCTATATCAATGTTCCCATCAGTTTTCACCCAAGCAATGCGACCGATGTGACGACTACGAGCATATTCGCGAATTTCCGTCTGTTCGCGCCCGACTAATTCCATCTCTACCCGCACTAAATTATCAGCCGATCTCAGTTTTTGAGCGTAAGCCAAAGCAGACGCCTCAGCTTCGGGGGTTATTGGTACAACTAGCCAATCACTTGCTGGAGTCTGACGGGGCAACTGACCATTAAACAGTAGTACCTGATGTAAATCTTCGATATTAAGGGAAAAACCTATCCCAGGATATGTTTCTCCTTGAGGATGGTAAAGACCTAACAACTGGTCATAACGACCGCCCTGCCCCAAAACACGCGCATTTATACCAGCATCACTGACAACTTCAAACACAATGCCAGTGTAGTAGTCGAAGGTTTGAATTAAGCTCAAATCAAGAATTAGCGGCAAAGGAGAAGTGCAAGTTTGATTAAGTAGTTCAACTAAGGATTTGAGATTATTAACGCTCTGACGACCGGATAAATCTAAATCTAAGTTGGCAACTCGTTGCAAAACATCTTCTGGGCGACCACGCAGATCAAACAAAGATAGTGCTAGTTGCTGTTGCTCTTCAGACAGAGGGAGATTTTTTAAGGCTACATAGTCAAGATTAGCAATACAGAAGCGTACTTTATCTTGTAGTGTTGTGGGAAAAGAAGAAAGAAGCGATCGCGTTAAACCTGCTTCCCCTAAAATTAAATGCCACTGTTGTAACCCCAACTGCCCAAAGCAATCTACCAGCAACAGCAAAATTTCCGCATCCGCCAAGATCCCAGCCGCGCCAATTAGTTCCACCCCAGCTTGAAAAAACTCTTGCTGGCGACCATGATGACCAACAGGGGATCTGCGGAAGACATTAGCGTTGTAGTAAAGCCTTTGGGGGGAAGCTGCTCCCATACGGGTAACAGCAGCCCGTGCGATCGATGCCGTTAGTTCTGGGCGCAAACCTAGCGTTCCTGCTTCTGCATCCTCTACCTGTATAACTGTTGCTGGCTGGATTGCCCCACCAGCCATTAAAGTATCCAACCTTTCTAAGGTAGACGTAATAATCCGGTGATAACCCCACCGATGAAACACCTGCTGCAAGCCTTTTTCCACCCAACGTTTTTGGGCAACATCAAGCGGTAGCAAATCCCTAGCACCAGGTGCATAAAAGTTCAGTCCTCTGTCATCCCCTTTCTGAGAGGGAAACGAAGTAGGTGGTTGATAAGTCATTATTTAATCAATTCAGCTATTAACTTTGGTGCAGTCAGCTTGAGAATTATAACTCTTGCAAGAGTTATCCTCACCCAAAGCTGACGGTGCAGAATGCTAAATTTTTAAATTATTAGCTTAATGTTGGCTAAATATCATAACAATAAGGTAGGGTATACCAAATCTGACCTCAAAAGGCTTGCCCTGAGCGGATCGAAGGGGTAAGAGTAATCCAATGAAAAAATGATCCAAACTCAGGGATACTGAGAGAATAATTAGTGTCCAGAATGGTTGATGTCTCCAAAATCCTTAATCCAACTAAGCGATAGTCTCAGAGCGTTGTACATCAAGACAGCAAAAAAGCT